>NZ_JAQMSY010000211.1:0-25550 GCF_028329095.1 Microcystis sp. CS-574 | reverse complement strand
GGTTTGATCCCCCCTTGCCCCCCTTAATAAGGTTTGATCCCCCCTTGCCCCCCTTAATAAGGGGGGTGGTGATGGGTTTCAGTTGGCATTAATGGGGTTCATTATAGACAAATTAATCAATATTATTTATAAAGTTTTCTTAACTTTTTTTGTATCAAATTTACCTGAACGGTAGTATTAAATACTTATGATTGAGTTTGTATAAAACACTTTTGCAATTTAAGCTTGTGTATAAAGTTTTATACACAGATTCAACATTTCTGGTCACTAAGCCACAGCAAATCCCGTATATTTGCGTATTTTAGGATAACGAAAACCCAGGACTATATCTTCTTTGGGAATACCTGCCTCCATCAAATCAGTAGCTATACCTTCCTCCGTTTCATCACATTGAATCCAGACTTTATCGACAACCAAGCTAAGGTGAATTGGTGTTGCATGGAGATACTTATTGCCACTCCAACCGAAATCTAAAACTAGATAATGTCCTCGTTCATCATCAAATATAACCTGAGAAGTGTAGCCATCAGGTAAAGTAGCACGATAGTTAGCATGATTCTGGAGAACAGTCTTAATAATACCTTGATATTTTAATCGGGTATCCATTGCACGATTACCTCACTTTCATCATCAAAGACAATTAATTTCACAATCTGATTCTTTAGCAATACCTGCCCTAATTCTATACTAAAAACACTGTTAAAAGTTGGCTGAGATATGGCCAGATAAAGAACTCGCTCAACTTTCATCTCGTTAAGGATTTGACGATACAAGACGTACTGCCCCAAAGCTTGCTGTAAATCCTTTACGTCAGACTGTCCTACAAAGCTTTTCACTTCAACGACAATTTTCCGCAATTCTTTCTCCGCACTGATTAAGCGTTCTGCTCCCAAATCAGCGGATAAACGCTTCTTGCCAATTTGAAGTGGAAAAGGATCGTGAGTGATTGCCCACCCGTCCTTCTCTAAAGCAAGTTTTACAGTGTCGTGGTAAATATCTCTTGCAGACACAAAAATTCAGAGGATAAATACTCTAATCAGCAGTATAGCAAATTTTTCTGTTCTCAAGACCTCTTGTAAAAATCAAAAGACGAGTGCCTACAGCAATTCCGGTAGCAGTTCGGGATAATTGACCGGCACTGCTTGGCGCTGAGATGGACTCGCTGCTGGCTCTTGGGTATCTGAAAACTGGTTAGTGTTAGGCGGCAAGCTGTCCATAGAGTTTTTTTTGCATGGATTAGAATCGATTGTGATAATTGATTATTGTCTATGGTTTATTATGGTTTCAGTTGGCATTAATGGGTTCTATTATAGACAAATTAATCAATATTATTTATAAAGTTTTCTTAACTTTTTTTGTATCAAATTTACTTGAACGGGAGCATTAAATATTTATAATTGAGTTTGTGTAAAACACTTTTGCAATTATGGAATTTTGGAATTGACGAAATCTAGCCAAGAATTTAACTTAAGCTTATTCTTTTGGATATAAACTTGATTCTAGAAAAACTATTGGTAATCAGAAAATGCTGACTTCATCGCCTCCCAATCTCTCGCAACTTGCCCTTTTATTTCTCAAAATCGGCATTATCGGTTTTGGTGGTCCGGCTGCCCATATCGCTTTAATGGAGGAAGAAGTGGTTAAGCGTCGCGGTTGGATGACTAAGGAGCGATTTCTCGATTTGGTGGGGGCAACTAATCTGATTCCTGGTCCTAATTCCACGGAAATGGCTATTCATATCGGTTATATTTTTGGTGGTTTAGCGGGTTTAATAATCACGGGGGTTTGTTTTATTACTCCTGCGGTGTTAATTACGGGTTTTCTAGCTTGGATCTATACTACCTACGGGACTTTACCGGATGTGGCTCCGATTTTTGCGGGGATTAAACCGGTAGTAATTGCGGTGATTTTTCAGGCACTCTGGCGCCTAGGCAAAAAGGCACTGAAAACCCGTCAATTACTCTTCATCGGATTGGGAGTTATCGGATTATTAATCTTAGGTTTAAATGAAATTATCGCTTTACTGTTAGGGGGAATTATCGGGATGTTTATCCTAAAAAAATTCGCTACTTTCCCCCTGATTGTGGCAGGAATAGGCGGTGCAACGGCGGTTGCTGCTCCTAGCAATATCCCACCGACATTAACAGGATTAGGGCTATTTTTTCTCAAGGTGGGTAGTGTTTTATTTGGTAGTGGTTATGTGTTAGTTGCCTTTTTAGAAGCGGATTTAGTGCAGGGGAGAGGATGGTTAACCCGACAACAATTATTAGATGCTATTGCTATCGGCCAATTTACCCCTGGTCCGGTGTTATCTACAGCCACTTTTATCGGTTATCAAATATTAGGAGTATCGGGGGCAATTGTGGCAACTCTAGCGATTTTCTTTCCTTCTTTTATCTTTGTTTTATTACTTAATCCTCTTATTCCTAAACTGAGAGAATCGGCTTGGGCAGGGGCTTTTTTAGATGCAATTAATGCTAGTGCTGTGGCTTTAATGGCAGCGGTAATTTTTAATTTAGCTCTAGCTACTTGGTTACAACCCTACGGGAATTTACCTTTTAATTTATTGGCTATCATTCTATCTCTTATCTCCGCTATTCTTTTACTACGTTTTCAGGTTAATTCTACTTGGTTAATTCTTGCTGGCGCGCTTATTGGTTTGCTCTTAAAACAATTAGGTTAGGGGGAAATAAGTCAATGGTTCTAATTGAATATTAAGATAGATTTTGCCTTTTATCCCCCCTTAATTCCCCCTTGATACCCGCTTAATAAGGGGGGTGCTGATCCCCCCTTAATCCCCCCTTAATAAGGGGGGCGCTGATTGGTTAAACTGAGCTTTTCTACCCAGTTGTAGATCTGATCGCGATTTAGTCTATAGCTTAGAGGATGGGCGATTAATCGAGCGCTACTAGCAAATAATTCGGCAATTTCTACTAAACCATTTTCGCGTAAAGTTCGACCGGTAGAAACTAGGTCAACTATCGCTTCTGACATCCCCGTAATCGGGCCTAATTCTACGGAACCATAGAGAGGTATAATCTCGACGGGAATATCTAAACGACGAAAATAATCCTTAGCACAATTGACAAATTTTGAGGCAACTTTACCGTGATGGGGAATATCTAAGGGACTTTGATAGGGACTATCAGCAGGGACAGCTACCGACATCCGACAATAACCAAATTTTAGGTCAATTAAATTAGCCACATCGGGAGATTTTTCCAATAAAATATCATAACCGGCGATGCCTAATTGTGCCTGACCGTATTCTACATAAACTGGTACATCTGTGGCTCTGACTAATAACGCTTTCGCTTGGTTAGTGGGGTCGGTAATCTGTAATTGGCGATTTTTTGAGTCAAGAAAGGCACTAAAATCTAAGCCAATCTTTTGAAATATTTGGATACTTTCGTTTAGTAAAGCACCCTTCGGTAAGGCAATTGTTAGCATAGAGGGAATTATGAATTGGGGTGTGGGGTTTTTCAGTGAACAGTAAACAGTAATCAGTAATCAGTGAACTGAAAATTCGCCTCTGATAACCGAGATGGCAGTAAGTTCTCTAATGACCACATCAGCTAATTGTAAATCTTGATGGTTTTCCGGTTGCCAACTAATTGCGATCGCAGCTGCTGATTTTGCCTGTTTAGCCATTTCCCAATCGGCCCTAGTGTCCCCTACCATCAGGGTTTTGTCCACTGCTGTCCCCAAAGCTTGACAGGTTTCTTGCAATAATAGGGGATCGGGTTTACTTAAACCTCGATCGCAGCCCCGAACAATTTTAATATAATTTAATAGGTGATTTTCCTTGACAAATTGCTCAACTCGTGCTGTGGTATCGGAGGAAAGAATCGCCAATTGTAAACTGGCCGCGTGCAGATAACGAATTACTTCTAAACAGTGGGGATAGAGGGGATTTAAGCGGGGGGGAACCTTTTCATCGGCCGCTTGAAAGGCCGCTTTTGCGATCGCCATAGCCGTTAACCAGTCCCGGCCGGTGGAAGCAATACAACCGGCAGCGACGATATGATTATCTCTGCGGCTGCCCACTGCCATTAAACCAGCAGGATTGAGACTATTTGCCCCAATACCGAAAGTTTTGGTTAATAAAGACTCTAAACCAGGGATTTGCGATTCAATGGCTTGTATCCGGGCTATAGCTCGATCGTACCAGAAAGCTCGCGAATCCTCTAGCGTACCGTCCTTATCAAAAACAATCCCTTGAATATCTCTAAATTCTCGATTACCACAGCGAATTATCGGCAAATAAACCTCCTTATTTTTATCTATATTGTCAGTCATCATTTTAGCTTTCAGGATTAAGGAGACAGGATTCAGGAGACAGGAGATTATTTCTATTTATTCTCCCCATCCCCCCACTACCCCACTACCCCACTACCCCACTACCCTACACCCCACTTTCCTATACCTTTTAAACAGGATTTAGTATTATCCCTCAAAGGCAGCTTTTTGCTGACGGACTAAATCGACACCGCGGGAAGTTCCCAGACGAGTGGCCCCGGCCTGGATAAGAGCGAGCGCTTGTTCAAGGGTGCGAATTCCGCCGGATGCTTTAATTCCTACCCGGCCTTTGCTAATTTCCTTGAGAAACTTCACATCGCTAACCGTTGCTCCTCCAAACCAGCCGGTACTGGTTTTTAGATAACTCACTCCTGCATCCATGCAAATTTCTGCCGCTAAACGTTTCTCGGTGTCCGTTAGTTGCGAGGTTTCCAGAATCGCTTTCACTGTCTGGCCAGTTTCCTGACAAATACTAGCAATTTCTTGGAATAATTCCTCGGATTTCCCATCTTTTAGCCAACCGAGATTAATAACCACCTCTAACTCCTTAGCACCATTATCTACGGCTTCTAAAGCCTCATAACGTTTAACTGCGGAGGTAGTGGCCCCTGCGGGAAAACCAATCACGGTAGAAACTAAAGTTTTTTTGCCGTGGAGTAACTGCACCGCTTGCTTAACGGCAGCGGGATAAACGCAGACGGTGGGAAAATGATATTGATCAGCCTGTTGACAGTAAGCCTCTAATTGTTCCCTGGTGGCGGTGGGGATGAGGAGAGAATGGTCGATATATTGTGCTAAATCTAGATCAGAATCGGTGATAGCCATTATCTACGCCTCAATATAGTCAATCGATCGCTATTTTCTCATTTTATGGAAGTCACACAGCAAAGTCATGTCTCGCTAACCTAGAAATTCCGAGACTAGCAAAAATCCAGTAACCTAGGAAGAAACCGTCACAAGTGAAGACTAGGAGACAATAGACCTATGTTAGAAGCGTATCATCAGCACGTTGCCGACCGAGCGAAATTAGGTATCCCTCCCCTTCCCCTCAACGCTCAACAAACGGCGGAATTATGCGAAATACTCAAAAATCCGTCCGAAGAACTCAAGGGAGAATTGCTGACCCTGCTGCGTGACCGTGTTCCCCCCGGAGTTGACGAAGCGGCCTACGTTAAAGCGGGATTTTTAACAGGAATTGCCAAAGGTGAAATAAAATCTAACGTTATCTCCCCCCAGGGTGCGGTTAGCTTACTGGGAACCATGGTCGGCGGTTATAACGTTCATTCTCTGATTGAAATACTGAAATCCAGAGATATTAATATCGCCGCCGCTGCTGCCAGCGCTTTAAGTAAAACCCTGCTGGTATTCGACGCATTTAACGAGGTTTTGGAATTATCCGACACCAATCCCTATGCTAAACAGGTCATCGATGCTTGGGCCAATGGTGCTTGGTTTATCGCTAAACCGAAACTTGCTAAAGAAATTACCGTCACCGTCTTCAAAGTAGCCGGAGAAACCAATACAGATGACCTATCTCCTGCCCCCCATGCCACCACCCGGCCCGATATTCCCCTTCATGCCTTGGTAATGTTAGAAACCCGTCAACCGGGGTCTTTAGAAACCATTGCCGAATTGAAAAAATTAGGTCATCCGGTCGCCTATGTGGGGGATGTGGTTGGGACTGGTTCCAGCCGAAAATCGGCAATTAACTCGGTTCTCTGGCATATCGGCGATGATATTCCCTTTGTACCTAATAAACGTGCTGGTGGCTATATTTTAGGCAGTAAAATCGCCCCTATCTTCTTTAATACTGCTGAAGATTCCGGCGCTTTACCGCTTGAATGCGATGTTAGCCAAATGAACACGGGGGATGTGATTAAAATCTATCCCTACGAAGGCAAAATCACCAACGAAGCGGGCGCAACTATTAGCACTTTTAGCCTCAAACCTGAGACAATTCTGGATGAAGTGCGGGCCGGCGGTCGTATTCCCCTATTAATCGGTCGCAGTCTCACCGATAAAACCCGTCACGCCTTGGGACTTGAGGCTAGTACCCTATTTACCCGTCCCACTATGCCTAGTGACACGGGTAAAGGTTACACCCTAGCGCAAAAAATGGTCGGCAAAGCTTGCGGTTTACCCGGGGTGCGGCCGGGTACTTCCTGTGACCCGATTATGACTACGGTAGGGTCTCAGGATACCACCGGCCCGATGACCAGAGACGAGTTAAAAGAGTTAGCCTGTTTAGGTTTTAGCGCCGATTTAGTCATGCAGAGTTTCTGTCACACGGCAGCCTATCCGAAACCGGTTGATATTCAAACTCATCACCAATTACCGGACTTTTTCTCTACCCGGGGTGGGGTGGCTTTACGTCCGGGAGATGGCATTATTCATTCCTGGTTAAATCGGATGTTATTGCCGGATACGGTGGGGACTGGAGGCGATTCTCATACTCGTTTTCCCCTGGGAATTTCCTTTCCTGCGGGGTCGGGTTTAGTGGCATTTGCGGCCGCTTTGGGAGTAATGCCTTTGGATATGCCGGAATCGGTTTTAGTGCGTTTTACGGGGGAATTACAACCCGGTGTAACTCTGCGCGATATTGTTAATGCTATTCCCTACGTTGCCATGCAAGAAGGCAAATTAACCGTGGAAAAACAGAACAAAAAAAATGTTTTTAACGGTCGTATTATGGAGATGGAAGGGCTGCCGGATTTGAAATTAGAGCAGGCTTTTGAGTTAACCGATGCCACGGCGGAACGTTCCTGTGCCGGTTGTACGATTAAGTTAAGTACCGAGACAGTGGCGGAATATTTACGCTCTAATGTGGCCCTGTTAAAAAATATGGCGGCCCGGGGTTATAGTGATGCCAAAACTATCCTACGTCGGGTAGCAAAAATGGAACAATGGTTAGCTAATCCTGTCCTGATGGAGGCGGATAAGGATGCCGAATATGCGGATATTATCACCGTCAACTTAAACGAGATTAAAGAACCCATTGTTGCCGCACCCAATGACCCCGATAATATCAAGTTAATGTCGGAATGCGCCGGGGATAAAATCGATGAGGTGTTCATCGGTTCTTGTATGACTAATATCGGTCATTATCGCGCCGCCGCTAAGATATTAGAAGGAGCGGGAGTTGCTAAGGCTAAACTGTGGATTTGTCCCCCCACCCGCATGGATGAAAAACAATTGCGCGATGAGGGAATGTACGGCATTTTTGCCGCTTCTGGGGCCCGTACTGAGATGCCTGGATGTTCCCTTTGTATGGGTAATCAAGCGCGGGTTGAAGACAGAGCGACGGTATTTTCTACCTCGACTCGTAACTTCAATAATCGCATGGGAAAAGATGCGCGAGTCTATCTCGGTTCCGCCGAATTAGCGGCGGTTTGTGCGCTGCTGGGACGCATTCCCACCCTTGAGGAATACCTGGCAATTGTCACCGAGAAAATTAATCCTTTTGCCAGCGATTTATACCGCTATTTGAACTTTAATGAAATCGCTGGTTTTGAGGATGAAGGCCGGGTAATTCCCCTAGAAGATTTACCTAAGATTGAGGATATATTAGGGATTCCTTCCGGTGTTTTGAGTTAGTATGAAGGTTTAGGGTGAGCTATGAAAAGCTCACCTTCTGCTCAGAAAATAAAGAGGTAAAATTTATGGGAATGCCCTGTGAAGTGAATAGTATTTTAAAGTTAAAACCATCTCAAGGTTATCCAGAAAGTTTGGAATTATCTAAACAGTATCAAGGGAGCAAAGAAGATTATAGAATTATTCCTGTTGATGTTCCAATTCCTTTGGTAAATGAACATTGGGTCGCCTACGCAGATGTTATCATTGAAAAATTAGTTTGGGAAAATCGTCAAACAACAGTTTTATTTAGAATTGATAGGATTTATCCAGTCCCTTTTATTGTCAAAGAAACTTGAAATTAGATGAAGGATCAACAACGAATAATTATTGCAAGAATTATTAAGTATGAATTTGATTATTTTCTCAGAAAATTCAAGCCTTGGGAAAAATTTATATTTTTGTTATACTTAATAGTAGCGATTGTGACAGGTTTAGGGGATGCAAGTTCATTTTTTACAGGAGAGAATAGTCCTATACCTAGGGAATGGAAATTGTTAAAAAGCCCTCAAATAGTTACGATTATATCTATTATTATCTTAGGAATTCCTGTTTTACTCTCTCAAACACAGACTGGACAAGATACTGTTGAACTTTTAGAAACAATTCGCTTAAACATTGTGCCAGCAATCAGTAGTTCTTTAGAAGAATTATCTGTTGATATAAAACAAAAATTTAATCTACAGGGCAATATCAGAGTATCCTTGTGGATACCAGTGAGACAAAAGTTATTTACTTGGAATCTCCAAATGGTATGTAAAACTAGCAATGTATCTGATAGGGAACTAGAGGCACTTTTTGAATTAGATGAAGGGGTAATTGGTTACACATACCTGAAGACTATAAGAAAGTATGCTTTGGAGTTTGTTGATATTTCTAATTCCCAGCAATTACCGTCTTCTTATGTCCCTCTCCAAAGAGACAATGAACTATTAATTAATCCTCATATAAAAATTGTGTTAGCTGTAGCTGCACTGCAAAAAAGTTCTATTCTGGGACTATTAGCTGTTGATACCGATGATAGTGCGGATTTAAGCTCAATGAATGATAGAAATCTACATAGTAGTATTTTAGACTGGATGACACAATACAATAACGTTGTTAAATTACTCTGGAGAATGAAGAATAATGTCTAGGGTATTGACTAGGTTAAGCAATTGACTCATGATAACAGTAGGGGTAAGACCTAAACCACAGAGGAAACTATTATGTCTGAGTCACTAAAACAACAGAGACAAGCACCTAGTTTAAAGTTAATTGAAATATTAGAAGATGGTAGTGCCAAAACTTTTATCTACGAAGATCCCGAAAAAAAGAACAAATCCAGCTTTATTGCTCGAATAAAGGCTAAAATACAACAAAAACTCAGACCATCAGCTAATTAGTTCTTATGTATTTGCCAGATCATTTGTACACAAGGGGGTTATCTACCCCCGGATTTGTTTTTATAGTCATGACCGATTAGTTTGATACATTCTAGATACATGAAGCTCTTATCCTGTCTAGTATTAGTATTCTCAATCTTAATTGAAATCGCTGGTTTTGAGTATGAAGGCCGGGTAATTCCCCTAGAAGATTTACCTAAAATTGAGGATATCTTAGGGATTCCTTCTGGTGTTTTGAGTTAGTATGAAGTTTAGGGTGAGCTATGAAAAGCTCACCTTATTGACGATTTTTGCGATCAAGGAGATTAAAATCATGAAATTAGACCAATTTGAATATATTTCTAATCGAGGGGAACCTAGTGAATGGCGAATTGATGGATGTCAGTTAGGCAATATTAATTTAATCGTTGGTAAAAATGCCAGTGGAAAATCAAGAATTGTCAAAAGTATATATAAGCTATCAGAACTATTATCTGGAAGTGAAAAATTTGATCCATCTTTTAGAAAGGATACATGGCATTTATTTTTTGATTGCACCACAAATTGTAAAACAGAATATTTTCTAGAATCAGAAAATGGAGAAGTTCTCCAAGAAAAGCTAATTATTGGTAGCAAGCAACTTTTAGAAAGAAATGAGTCGGCAGAAGGTAGAATTTTTGCCCAAGAACTTAATCAGTATATGCGCTTTCAAACACCTAAAACAGAATTAGCAGTAGTTAAGCGTCGAGATACTATCCAACACCCTTTCTTGGAAGATATTTATAAATGGTCTAGCTCTCTAAGATTCTATGAATTTGGAACACAACTGGGAAAATATACCCTAGCTAAATTGCCGCCAACAACAGAATTATTAAAAGCTAAAACAGATACTAAAGATTCTGATTATGTTGTTGAAATATTTGTGCTGGGAAAACGAGAACATAGTGAATTCACTCAAAGAATTATTGACGATATGAATAGAATCGGTTATCAAATTACAAAGATAGAAACTAAAGTACCGAGTTTTTTCAAGTCTAATATTTCGCCTCTTGAAAATTCAGACGAGGATTCAGACAATTTACCAAAGTTTTTGTATGTGCAAGAAGATGGGTTAAAGTCTGTCACGGAACAATCGGAAATATCTCAAGGAATGTTCAGAGCTTTATCATTATTTATTCAGATTAATTACGCTATTTTGTCAGATCAGCCTAGTTGTATTATTATTGATGATATCGGGGAGGGTTTGGATTTTCAACGATCTTCAGCTATAATTAAACTTTTAATTGAGAAGGCGAAAACAGGCTTAGTGCAACTTATCATGACCACTAATGATGAGAATATCATGAACGGTGTTCCTCTTGAATATTGGTCTGTTATCGAACGACAACCGGGAGTCGCTAAATTACATAATTACTCTAATTCTCCCGAACAATTTGAACAGTTTAAACATATTGGACTGAATAACTTTGATTTTTTTGCTAGTGAATTTTACTTGCAGGAACCTAATTCAGAGGAAGTGATAGATTGATGTTAAAGAAAAAACTAGCGATTTTTGTGGAAGGACAGACCGAAAGAATATTGATAACCAGGTTACTTCAAGAAATTGCAGGATACAAAAAAGTTTCTGTGGAAGTTTATCAAGTGCGCGGGGATAAAGCTAATCGCAAAATTGAACCGCTAAAATTAAATTCTATCGAAGTTGCTCCTTTCTTTATTCTTTTGTACGATTGCGGATGTGATTTTCATGTACTTTCCGATATAAAAAAACAACATGATAGTTTAACTAATAATGGTTATGAAAAAATTTTAGGTTTACGAGATTTATATCCCGAAACTCTAGAAAATAGAACTAAGGTAGAAAATGGCATTAAAGGATTTTTAAAACCTTTACTTCAGAACAAGGGAATTCCCATTTCGATGATTTTAGTGATTATGGAAATCGAAGCTTGGTTTTTAGGTGAATACAGTTTTCTGACTAAAATAGATAGTTGTTTAACATCTAAGTTTATTCTAGACAATTTAGGTTTCGATCTAAATGCCCTAGATGTAGAACAAATACCACATCCTAGTCAAGTGCTGGACAGTATTTATCAATTAATACAACGAAGCTATGATAAAAGCGAAACGACTGTGGAAGAAATAGCTAGTCTCCTAAATTATGAGTTTATATATTTGCATCTAGTTGAAAAGATTAAACAACTCAAGCAGCTTATTGATGCAATTAACCTTTTTTTACAGTAAAAATACATCTACAGCGTTTCTCATCAAGATAAAGTGTAACCTACTTTGACATCGACCACCTACTCCCCAAAACGAAAACTTCGCACCTCACCATTAAGATAACTGCTGTAATACTGCTCACTTAATATTCTATTTTCCTACCGATAACTGATAACTGATAACTGATAGACGGTTGACAGCTTAGATGTGTAATTAATTTTGCTTAGGGACTGACAGCTATTTAAATATACTTTTGCCAGTTCATCCCTGGCTTGCTGGTTCAAGGGTTAGATATTTTCCGAGCAAAAGTGCTACAATGTAATTTTAGGGGTCAAAACAATCAAGGAGAAGAGCATGGTCAGCAAAATTGATCGCCAAGCATTTTTACAATCCTTAATCGTGCCACCGGGTAAAGAAATTTCTCTGCACAAAGACTACGATCCTGGGTTTAAGCCAGACTACATTACCAAAGAAGATGCCACACTGCTGCTGCAACAGGGGATCGAAAAAATGGCCGAGTTTCAAGATAAACTCTATGCTCAGGATACCTATGCTCTGTTAATTAATCTGCAAGCCATGGATGCGGCGGGTAAAGATGGTACGATTAGACACGTTATGTCGGGTTTAAATCCCCAAGGCTGTCAGGTATTTAGCTTTAAAGTTCCCTCGGCTGAAGAACTAGATCACGATTATCTCTGGCGATATTATAAAGCTTTACCGGAGCGGGGTCGTATCGGCATTTTTAATCGTTCCTACTACGAAGAATTATTAGTCGTGCGCGTCCATCAAGATTTATTGGAACGGCAAAAACTCCCCCCGGAAGACAGAACTAAGAAAGTTTGGCAGCGACGTTTTGAGGAGATTAATAATTTTGAAAAATATCTGGTCAACAATGGGGTTATTGTCCTAAAATTCTTTCTCAATGTTTCTAAAGGAGAACAGAAAAAACGATTTTTAGAAAGAATTGATCGCCCCGAAAAAAACTGGAAGTTTTCCGAAAATGATGTCAAAGAAAGAGCTTTTTGGGGTGATTACATGAAAGCCTACGAGGAGGTATTCAATCATACCAGTACCGAATGGGCCCCTTGGTATATTATCCCGGCTGATCGCAAATGGTTTACCCGTTTAGCTGTGGGGGCGGTTATTTATCACACCCTGGAATCCCTCGGTTTACGATATCCCACCGTCACGGAAGAACATCGCCAAGCTTTACTGAAAGCCAAAGAAATCCTGGAAAATGAGCAGGATTAAAAATAGAAGAAAATCCCCAAAAAGCGATAATTGCCAGAAAATCGATCTCTTGAAGAAATATTTTTATTCATGTCGTCTTTTCTGTTAGGCTGAATTTTTGTCAGTTATTGATCAGTAATTCCCAGATTTCTCCCCTATTATTGCCCTGGGAATTAATATTTCTTCGGGCTTTTACCCTTTGAATATTATAATTTTTATATAAGTCATCAAAAAAATTATTGTCAGAGTCAAAGTTTTTAAGGTCGGAATTGCTTAAAATAAATTTATAACCCGCTCGATCGACTTGATCGATAAATTGTTTTAATCGCATTTGCTCCTCATCGTTAAAATCTTCTTTGGTATAAGAGGTAAAAGCTGATGTTTTTTTAATCGGTTTATAGGGAGGATCAAAATAAAATAAAGTCTTGTTATTGGCATAATTTAGGGTTTGGACAAAATCTCCTTGTAGGATCGTCACTTTCTGTAAATGATGATTGACAGCTAATAAGTTTTCTTCATTGCAGATCAACGGTTTGACATATTTTCCAAAGGGGACATTAAAAAGTCCTTTGCTATTGACTCTATAAAGTCCATTAAAACAAGTTCTATTAAGAAATAATAACAAAACTGTTTTTTCTAGACAGTCATCGCAGCTGCGAGAATTAAATTCTATTCTTTTATCTAAAAAAAACTTTTGTTGTTCCTCTAGATTTTTAAGTTCATAAAAATCCTGCTGAATTTTTTTAAGCTTGACTATTAATTCTTTGAGATTATTTTTAATAACATTATAAGCCATGATTAAATCAGGATTGATGTCATTAATAATAACTTTTTGGACAGGAGAAAAATTATTTAAGACTGAGAATAAAACTGCCCCACCTCCGACAAAAGGTTCAATGTAGTTAAACTGACAATCCTGAGAAATCTGGGAATTAATCAAAGATAGAATATTGGGAACCAGTTGAGTTTTGCCTCCCGCCCACTTTAAAAAAGGTTTGGCGCTAACTGTTTTCCTTTCAGACAAAGAAGTAGTCATTATTATTACTAGATTATCCTAATCTATTCAATTTACAGCGCAATTCATGAAAACCTGAAAGGCGGATTTGACATCAGAAAGGTAAACGGGGCATTTTTTTCAATACTGACTCAATTTGGTTGATTAAATCCAGCAGACGATTGCCATCCACATGAACCTCGCTGGTGGGATAATTAGCGAGGACTTCGATGATTTGAATCTCATTATCATTAATGGCAGAAGTGACTAAGGCACCGCGTAAAGCTTGCCGACTAGCAGTCCGATTGGGTGTATGGACAATTTCAGTCGCATAATCTAGCAAACTTTCGCCAAAAAAACTATTAAGAAATTTGGAAAGAAAGACGGCATCCACCGCTACCCGACGATTAAGGATTTTGCGGAATTCTTCAGGTTTTTGGTTAGCCATCTTTAATTGTGCCGCTAAAGCGGGAGCTAATTCGCCTGTTTCGCTCAATTGCTTTAATTCTGATACCGATACGGACCCTTGGAAGATGTAGTATTTGATGATAGCTGATTCGGCGGCTGACAAAGGCTGACAAACACCGAGAAAGATAGATATTCCTAGGGGAAGTAAAAGATTTTTGAACATAAACCAAAGGTACAAAACAAGCGAAAAGCGATCGGGATGATTGACTCATTCTAGCGAAATTGGTTGCCGCTTAGGAAAAACTGAAGACGGTGTTGGTTATCTAGAGATGAATTTTCTAGTCACCCAACTAGAAGCAGAAAGCTGATAGCTTAATGCTAATCACTAATTTACATTCGCGAGAGGGCAGCGATTTTTGCTAGTTTATCTTTTTCCAAACCGTTGAGATCGTCTAGCTTTAACCATCCTTCCTTTAATAGTTGAGCAAAGACAAAAATTAGGGAAGTATAGCGATACTCATATTTACCATCAATCTGATGTCGTCGGGCGCTTAGATAATCGTGCATTTGCCAGATATCATCTAAAACCGTGATCTGACCAGACTGTTCTTTAATATGTTCTATTAAAGTCCTAGTTTCTCGCTGATAAGCTTTTTGGAAAGCAGTTTGAGCAATTTCTTGTTCGGTATCTGACCAAATTATTTCACTCATAGGCATGATTTTAGTTTTAGGGATGATAATTTTGGGTTTTTGAACTACCTCGACTCTTTTCGCCCACATCTGTAAGAATGATTGTTTAGTTATTCTTACCTAGATCGGAGAAGAAACCGGTGTATTTACCAATTTTTTTAAGTCAGCCTTTTAATTGTATAAAAAAAAGAGTTCACTTGACAAGGAACTCTAATAAGTTTCATCAGAATTTTTAATGATTTCTCTCAGTAGCTATTTAGCCACGGGCAAAGTTTAATAATTCTTTCGGAGAAGCTAATAAATCGATCGCTACGAAGAAAATTTTATTATCAGGAGTTAGGAGGAAGCGCCATGCCATATTCATACCCACACCCGCACCAAACCAGGGGGTTTGTACTTTTCCCGTCACTTTAATCTGAGTAAAACCGTCATCGGCGGGTTCCACCACACCGCGTTCGGGGATTAATTTCAAATTTTGGCATTCTTCGCGGAAAAAGCGATATACTGCCTCTTTACCGACGACGGGACGTTGGAAAGGTGGTTGCAGAGCGCCGTCAGGGGTGAATAATTCAATTAATACATCAAAGTCATTAGCGTTGAGGTTGTCCATATAGTTGAGGACGGTGGCATTGGTAACGCCTTCAATGCTAACTTTAGTCCGTTCGGCAATATTTTGGGGAGGAACCACGGGTTCGGAAATACGGTTATAATCGCCCAGTTTCTTGGGATCGTAGCCCATATCCACCACACAATTCCGCAGAACGGTGATTTGTTGTCCCGACTCTAATTTTTTAATCCCGTCTAAAACGGCGCTGGCATTAGCAGATAGTTCATAACCCTTGGGAATTGGGGCAACACTGCCATCTTCCATCCATTGTCCTAATTGATACCAGAATCCCAGCTTGATATTAGCAGACCAAGTGCCGTAGGTACGACAAATCGGGGTGTCAGCATGGTTGGCTAAGTCGCACATCACCTGCGACTGTTGCAGGGGTGACATCTGCCGAATTTCATTCATGGTTTTTTCGGCAAAGACCATACTAGCAGCGCCGGGGGCGGCAACGGTGATGGTTTTGCCCATTTCTAGATAGGCAAACCAAATCAAGGCTAGTTGATCTTCGGTATTCAGCTGATTGAAACGCGCAATCGTGGCAGGAACCACATCCGCTGATAGCGTGTTGGGGAAAATGCTCCGCGCTGATTCGATCGTAAACGGCATAGATTCACCTTGAAGTAAAGTTTTGTATCAATTTACCACCATTCTATCATATTTGCGCCCCAAGGCAGCACCACTAGAGAAACTTTCCCAAAAAAAGCTGTACTTTAGATCACACTTACCCGGGATTATCACAAAATCTTAATGGTTGAACAACTGTTCCATCACTTATTTAGGGTTGGCGGCAGCAGCGAGCGATCGCTGTTTGGCGATGCTAGATAATGAAAAGTATCTCTAGAGGATGATTTTTGCTGCTCTAACTCGTTTTCAACCCGGGACTACTCTTGATCATCCCTAGTTTTTTCTAGGATTTCTCACCCCGTAGCAGGCCGTAAATTTCATCGGTATAGTCATAAAACTGAGCTTGTCGTTTAATTTTATAATTACGATCTACGGGTAAATTAATTGTTAATTCCCGTTGTATAGTCCCGGGCCTCGCACTCAAAACATAAATACGTTGAGCTAAAAAAACCGCTTCATCCACATCATGGGTAATCATTAAAATACTACACCTGATTTTTTGCCAAATTTCAATTAAATATTCGTGCATTCTTTCTTTGGTTTGTACATCTAAAGCTGCAAAGGGTTCGTCCATTAATAAAACTTTGGGATGACAAGCAAGAGAACGCGCGATCGCAACCCGTTGTTTCATCCCACCCGATAGTTCTCTGGGGTAAGCATTAGCGAATTGGATTAAACCGACAATATCCAGATAATAACAGGCCACTTCCCAGCATTCTTTTGTCGATAATCCCTGTAGTTTTAAGCCAAATTCAACATTTTTTTGGATCGTCATCCAGGGATAGAGTGTATAATTTTGAAAAACCATGCCGCGATCGGCTCCTGGGCCTGTCACTTCAACACCATCAACGGTAATTTTGCCGGAAGTGGGCAGCTCTAAACCCGCAATCATTCGCAACAAAGTTGATTTTCCCGAACCAGAGGCCCCGACCGCACAGACAAATTCAGCACTTTCAACGTGTAAATTAATATCTTTCAGAGCGACCACAGCACCTCGTTTAGTGGTGAAAATTTTATTGAGTTGAGTAATTTCTAAGTGCATTAAGGTTCTTCTCTTATCATTAAAATAACTTTACTGGTGACAGAATAAACTCTGTTATTGAGTTTTTAAGTTAACGAGTAATTGACCATTTACAAGTCCACTGCAAAAACAAACGAAAACTTAAATCTAGGGCAAAGCCAATAATTCCCAGGACAATCAAACAGGCAAAAATTTCATCGGTTCTCAGAAATTTCTGGGCCAATAAAATCCGTTTGCCTAATCCATTATCAGCCGCCACCAATTCCGCCACCACTACCAAATTCCAGGCGGCCGCCATATTAACACGAAAAGTATCGATAACATTAGGAATAATATAGGGAGTAATCACTTTAAATAAAACCTGTTTTCGAGTTCCTCCAAGGGTATAAGTTACTTCGATCAATTCACGGGGAATGAACTTAACTGCATCCATAATCATCAGGGTATTAAAGAAAATTGTCCCGATAAAAATCAGCATAATTTTTGACGTTTCTCCAATACCCAAATAAATAACCAATAGGGGAATAAAAGCAGGAGCGGGCATATAACGTACAACGCCAATGATCGGTTCCATTAAACTGCGAATACTCGGAAAAGTTCCCATTAAAATCCCTAGGGGAATAGCAAACAATCCTCCTAAAAAAAAGCCTCCAACTACTCGTAAAAAACTGGTAATAGTATCTTGAATTAAAAAGCCCTGTTCTGCCAATTTTCCTAAGGCCTGAATAACGGCTAAAGGAGAAGGCAAAAATACGGATTCAATGCCCGCAAAACTAGAGATTAGTAACCATAAAATCAGCGGGACAATAATAGAGGAAACCATTAAAGTCCATTTGAGGGATTCGGGAATATCCTCGGTAATCCGCCAAAAAGTGCTTTGAGGAAGCGTTTTATGTGTTGTGGTCATGGGATTTGCCAAAGAAAAGAATAATTTTGATAGCCAATATCACCCAGTTATCAAACAATTCTTGAAGTCAATGATTAAGGGACTAATTAGGCTTTTTTGTCTTGATTTGCCAACGCCTTGACAAATTGGGCATCTAGAATGGTTGTTAGATCGGGGACTTTTTTAATAAAGCCAACTTCCATCATAAAATCAGCCATTTTTTGAGCGGCAAAGGGCATATTTTTCATGGTTTTCCCCGGACTAAAGGCTTCTAGGTTTTCTTCTAAGGTGAAAAACTTCGTTCCCTCTTTATATAAGGCCAATTCTTCTGGGCTAATGCCGGCACGCTTGGCCATAATCTCATCGGCTTTTTGGGGATTTTTAGCCATAAACTCTCGAACATCAAACCAGGTTTTGACAAGAGCCTGAACCTGTTCTGGTTTTTCTTTGATTAATTTGGTACTGACAACTAATAAATCAGGAATAGCACCGGGAAAAGCTTTAGAACTAATTAATTCTTTAGAACCTTTTCTTTTAAGGGCGGTTGACCAAAAAGGTGGAAAAGCACCAACTGCATCTACTTTTCCCGATGCAAAAGCGGCGGCAGCAGCCCCTGTTTCCATGGGGACAATTTGCACATCTTTACGGCTCATTCGTTCTTTTTCTAGAGCTAAACTGAGGAGAAAATCACCGACAACGCCTTCTTCGACTGCAACTTTTTTGCCTTTTAAATCTTGAATAGTTTTAATCTCTTCTGTGACAATAACTTTGTCATTTCCTGACGAGTTATCATTAACTAAAACAGCAACTTGACCATTCACTGCATCTCCCGCAAAAGCGATTGTATCGTTGAGAGTTTGGCTATTTCCATCTAATTGTCCGGCAGCTAAAGCTTGCAAGGATTCAAGATAACCATCAAACCATTTCATTTGAACATTAGCCCCATTTTTAGCAAATAATCCCTCTTCTTCAGCGATCGCCCATGGCCACCAACCGGCCCAATTACTATAACCGATGACAATCGGGGCAGTATTACTCAGAGAACTACTTGCATTGGGGGTTTGCTGAGGAGCTTGATTACAACTAACGGTCAGGAGTAAGCTACTAAAAAAAACGAGAAGTAAGGAGAAAAAATTGCGCCGTTTCATAGGTAATAGCCTAATAGCCTTTAGAGGTGACAGATAGTAAGTAACGAAGATAGATTTTGCCTTTGATCCCCCCTTAATCCCCCCTTGATAAGGGGGGTGCTAATAGACGGGGGGATACCCCCTTGATAAGGGGGGAATCTGAGAATTTTTAACACCTACCTAATTAAAACAGAAATAAATCTCAAAAACTGTTACTGATTAACAATTCAAAAACCTCGGAATATTGACTTGGCTTTTTAGCCAATTTAACCAGTCTTCTAAACCTTCTCCTGTTTGAGCAGAAAGAGCGATAATCTTTACATCGGGATTCATAGAACGAACATTTGCTTCTAAACGTTGTAAATCAATCTCTAAATAAGGAGCCAGATCTAATTTGGTAATAATCAGACAATCCGCTTCTTGAAACATAATTGGATATTTGAGGGGTTTATCTTCTCCTTCAGTAATACTTAATAGAGCAACTTTAGCGTGTTCCCCTACCTCAAATTCGGCGGGACAAACTAAATTTCCCACATTTTCCACCAACAATAAATCAAACTCTTTGGGGTTATAATCTTCTTTGAAACGATGAATTCCCCCAGCTACCATTTTGGAATCTAAGTGACAGGAGCGACCCGTATTAATGGCAATCACGGGAACTCCATATTGTCTCAGGCGCTCTGCATCTAGTTCTGTAGTCATATCTCCTTCAATAACAGCCATTTTTAATTGATCTTTTAAGGCTGCGAGGGTTTTTTCCAATAATACAGTTTTACCCGCACCAGGACTACTCATCAGGTTTAAACAGGTAATGCCCCACTCGTCAAAATGTTCCCGGTTGTGATCGGCTCCTGCTTGATTGGCATGAAGTAGATTAATTTCTAGGGCCGCGTCAAAAGTTTGGTGCATTTTAGTTGAGAATGAATAATTGATCATCGAACTTGTAGAAGCGATCGCCCAACTTTGTTTAAGAATCTAAAGAATATTCAATGTGGTCAATTTTTAACTCTCGACCTGAACGAATATCCTCCATCGGCGATCGACAAGTTGGGCAGGAATATTGCTGGCCAATTTGGGGTTTATAATCCTTTTGACAGCAATGACAATAAGCAATTAGGGGAATATTTTTAATCGCTAATTCCACGCCAGCCAGAAAAGTATTGGCAGTTTGAACTTCAAAGGCAAATTGTAAACTGACCGGTTCGACACAGGTAAATTCACCAACCATGAGATGAATTTTTTCAATTTTGAGCTTTTCAGGTTGGCTATCATACCAATCTCGAACTGTCATAATTAACGCCTTGGTCATATCAGTTTCGTGCATAGGAAATTACTGCCAGGGTTCGTCAACGGCCAGATTGGCATCAGGATGAATATAATAGGGCTTTTCTTTACGCGGTAATTGACCTGAAATAACCAGATGAGCCATGGCATCACAAATAACACGGGTAGCCATCAAAGAGGTCATATCACTAATATCGTAGGGAGGGGAAACTTCCACCACTTCCATACCACAAATGGGAGCTTTTTGGATAATTTTACCCAATAAAGCTAAGGCTTCACGGGGTAATAAACCCCCCGGTTCTGGCCAACCTGTACCGGGGACAAAACCGGCATCAATGCAATCAATATCAAAACTAATCCAAACGCAATCCGTACCATCTAAAGCTCGTTCTAAGGCAAATTCGGCGGCCGCATCAATGCCTCGTTCTACAATGTCGGTGACGGTCAAAATATTAGTGGCCCGCTCGCGGCAAACTTTAACACCTTGACGGGGAACTTGCCAACCACCAATCCCTAATTGGACGAGATTTTTAGCAGGAGCATTTTTCATATTGGTGGCATGAAACCAGGGGCAAGTGTGCATCCGTTCATCTAAATCCGTTTCCTGGGTATCCACATGGCGATCAAAGTGAATAATACCGACTTTTTTATCCCCTAAATGCCGACAAATACCCCGCACTGTCGGAAAACCAATGGAATGATCACCCCCTAAAATAATCGGCAAGGCACCGGAACTAAAGACATGGGCAACCCCTTTAGAGATTTGATCAAAGGACTTTTCATTATTAGCAGGAATGGTGAAAATATCCCCTAAATCACAGAGCGTAATTTGTTCGCGCAGATCTACCCCTAATTCAAAATTGTAGGGCGTATAAAGGGCCGAAATCCGCCGAATTCCCTGGGGTCCAAAACGAGTTCCGGGTCGGTAAGTTGTCCCCGAATCATGGGGAACACCGACGATGGCCACGTCATAATTGCCCACATTCCGCACATCTTCCAAATAGGGGGCCTTCATAAAGGTGTTAATTCCCGCATAGTGGGGTAACTCACCCCTGGAAAAGGTGGGAATACTGCGATCGCGAATACTATCGGCCGCCTCTAAACCGTAGGTTAACCCCTGGGAAACTTCCTGTTGCCAACCGGTTAGGGGCAAATGGCGTTCTTTTTCTAGGGCCTGTTGAGCTTCAGTTACATGAGGGGGTTGAAAAGTAGATTCCTCGGACATCATTTTACCTCAAAATACAATAACCCGGGAGCCTTCAAAGACACTGCCTCAAAACAGTTATCCTTAAAGTCTCCCGGGCTTTTATCCCGCCGTGTAGCCAGCTTAGACGGAAAAAATGTTTGATCCGCTCATTTAAGACTAGCTTGCTCCTCTCGGACCTGACATTTAAGGACGCTTAAATCGGAACCCTAGAAGCAATTTTCTTGACATTAGACGATCTCAATCCCAAAAACAGTATCATAGACTACACAAAAGGGGATTTTTTCCCGCTTAAATATGGTTTGCTGAATAATTAGGTGGGTATTAAAAACTTTCAGATGCCCCCCTTATTAAGGGGGGATTAAAGGGGGGACTAAGGGGGGATCGGCACCCTCCTTATCAAGGGGGATCCCCCCGCCTTCGGCTTCCCCCCTTATCAAGGGGGGCTAGGGGGGATCGAACCTAAAATCCATTTTTAATTTAATTATAACCAGCTACTTATATAATAAAAAGTATCTCCAGAGAATGATTTTTCCTGTCTCTATGCAACACCCCTCTCTGACTCGCTTTGAACCTGCGACTACTCTTGATGAAATCCATTTAACTATATCTCCTGAACCCCTATTAACTCAGAAGGAAATAGATGCTTTTTATCGAGAAGAAATGAATAAAGTGAGAGGGGAAGATAAAATTCAGCGTCTAAAATTAGGGTTAAAACGGGTCATAGATACGCAACAATATTACAAAGCCTGTTTAATGGGACACACGGGGGTAGGCAAATCGACAGAATTAACTCGTTTAATTAATGATCATGAGATTAAACAGCATTTTGAACCCCTGCGATTTAGTGTTTTAAGTGAACTCGATGCGATTAATTTCAGTCCCCTTGATGTGTTTCTCTTTATGGTGGTGGAAATTGTTGAGAAAACCGCTAAAATTTCTCGACAACCCAGTGATGAAAATTTACAAAAGCTTTGGGATTGGTTTAGTTCTGAAGAATTTACCCGTAAGGAAACCAGAGAAAGTCAAATCAAAACGGAAGCAGGAGCGGGAGTAAAGGAAGATTCTTTCTGGAATAAAATTCTCGGACTTTTTGCCTCTCTCAAGGGAGAATTCCGGTTTGCTTCCTCGCGAGAGAAAAAAGTTGTTGAATACCGTCTTTCCCGTTCCAGAGATTTAATTAATATTGCTAATCAACTCCTGAAAGAGTGTGATCAGAACTTACAGGAAACTATGCAGAAAAGCTGGCTAATTATTGGAGAAGACTTCGATAAAGCTGGTGTTTCACAAGAAGCGGTCAGGGATTTATTTTTAAACTATTCTAACATTTTCAAAGATTTAGACATTCACATTATTTTTAATATTCCGATTGGATTGTATAATTCATCTCCTGGGATTAACCTCACTTTTGACCATAATCTCCTGATTCCCGATACTCCAGTTTTTTGCCAAAAAGATCATACTCCTAACCAAAAAGGACGGGAAGCAGTGAGAAAAGTTTTAGAAGCAAGAGTTAAATCTAATTTATTTGAAGATGGACAAATAGAGCGGGTTATTATTGCCTCTGGTGGCAATATCAGAGATTTATTTTATTTAGTTAGAGAAGCTTCTGATGAGGCAATTGTCAATCAACAAAATCTGATCATGTCTAGTCATATTAGCAGGGCAATTCGCAGTTTAAGAACAGAATATGAAAGACGTTTAGGCCAAAATCCTTATGATATCGATTCTGTTAGTTATGGGGATAAGGTATTATTGTTAAAACGAATTTATGATGCTAATCCAGAAGCACAAATTCCCAATGAGATATTATACGCTTTATTAAATGATCGAGCGATTCAAGAAGTAGATGGAGACGGGGAAAGATGCTTTATGGTGCATCCCCTTGTGGTTGATATTTTAAATGCTCAAGGTCATATTCCTACTGGTCCCGATGGAGGTGTCCCCGGTGGTACATCAAGTTAATCAAACTAATCAATCGGAGTTAGAACCGGGTACTATTTCCCATACGGCAGCTCGTTTGCTATTGTGGGGACGAAGACCATCTAGAGGTTTAGCTAGGGTGGAATTTTATGATGAGTTTTCCCGTCAGCAAGTAGTTAGAGAATTAGAGAATAAACTGCAAGAACAAGGCATTATTTTTCATAAAATTGTCTTACCAATATGGGAAAAACCCTCTTTTGTCTTGAACTTCTTGTTAACACAATTGGCAGAATTGGAGTCGGGAGTAGTATCAATTACTGGTTTTGAAACCGCTTTTAGTTCTGATGTTTCCCTAGTAGATGCCTTGCAATTAATTAATTTCAATCGAGAAAATTTAGCTCGCTTTAATCTCCGACAAATTTGGTGGATGAATCATAATTTTACTAACAAAGTTATTCGGTATATGCCAGATTTAAATTCTTGGTTTTTCCTGCGATTATTTTTAACAGAAAATTCAACCCAAGCTACCAACTATAATCAGCTATTTACCGATAAAAATACCGTTCATGATCCCTATAATTTACCAGGAACAGCAGTTAACTTTGTTGGTAGAGAACAGGAATTATCCCGGATTCATCAAGCTTTTCAGCAATCTTCCCTAATTGTTTTAAGTGGGATGGGAGGTTCGGGAAAAACTGAATTAGCTTTACAGTATGCTTGGCAACATAAAGGGGATTATCCTGCGGGTATTTGTTGGATAAATGTCCTTAACAGTGACCCCGGTTTAGCTATTTTATTTTTTGCCAGAGAATACCTGGGTTTAAACATACCCAATCAGGGAACCTTAAGTGAACGAGTGCGTTACTGTTGGCAAAATTGGACCGAGGGAAATGCTTTAATTATTTTTGATGATGTGCGTGACTACGACCAAATTACATCTTATCTACCATCAGGAAAAGAATCTCGTTTTCGGGTTTTAATTACCACTCGCTTTAGTTACTTAGGGGTATCGCTATCAACGATAAACTTAGATGTTCTCACAGAAGCGCAAGCTTTAGATTTACTGCAAACCTACTTAGGAAAAGAACGTCTAACCGCGGAGTTAGAGGCAGCCAAGCAACTTTGTCAGTGTTTAGGATATTTGCCTCTAGGATTACAATTACTAGGCAGTTTTCTGAGACAAGCAACCACTGAAACTTTAGCAAATATCAAGGAAAAATTCCCGAAGAAAGGCTTAAAATGTCTCAACTCTGATAAGGAGGAAGTCCGCAGTATTAAAACAATTCTCGATCTCAGTTGGCAACTGTTAGAAAAAGAAGAACAAAAATTAGCTCTTTATCTCAGTTTATTTGCTTCGGCACCTTTTCCCAAGCACTTAATCATCAGTTTATTTTCTGATGAAGCTAAAGACGAGATAGAAAAATGGTTAACCGATAGCTTGGTTAAGCTTAATTTGCTGAAATCTTTAGGCAATGAATGGTATCAACTGCATCCCCTCATCCGTCTTTATCTACGGGAAAAATTAGAAGGTTCCGAGATAGCCAATACCGCAAAAAGTCGTTATTGTACGGTGATGACAGATACATCGAGAACAGTCCCCCAAACTCCTACTCTAGATATTATTCAAAATCTGACTCCCTTAATTCCCCATATTGAACAAGCTGTCAGGGAATATCCGGAATATATCGCTGATGAGGATTTAGTTTCGTCCTATACGGGTTTAGCTCGTTATTATAAAGGACAAGGATTGTATGCTATTGCTGAACCTTACTATCAAGATTGTTTAACCGCAACTCGAACCCGCTTAGGAGAAAATCATCTCGATGTGGCAACTTCCCTCAACAATTTAGCAGCATTGTACGATTCCCAAGGTAGATACTCAGAAGCGGAACCTCTCTATCTAGAAGCATTAGATTTGTTAAAACGACTCTTAGGAGACAATCATCCCCATGTGGCAACTTCCCTCAACAATTTAGCACTATTGTACCAATCCCAAGGCAGGTACACAGAAGCGGAACCTCTCTATCTAGAAG
>NZ_JAQMSY010000210.1:0-51052 GCF_028329095.1 Microcystis sp. CS-574 | reverse complement strand
CCCCCTTAATCCCCCCTTGATAAGGGGGGGAACTGACGAATTAACACCTAACCACTTATAAACCCCAGAGACAGTAATCAGGACCAAGAAAAACTGTTTTGGCAAACCCTAGCTAGGGACTTAAATTTGCACCTGTCTGAGATGACGACGGGGATCGGTGGTACGCTGAGATTTAATTTTCTCGTATAATTCCCGTTCGATCGCCGTTAATTCTTTGGGAGTATCGATGACAATTTTGACTAATTGATCGCCGCGTTGTCCTTTATTATCGATCCAACCTTTGCCGCGTAAGCGCAGGGATTGACTGGAACGAATACCGGCGGGAACTTTTACCGTCACCAGGCCATCGGGGGTAGGAACTTCGATCGCTGTGCCTAAAACTGCCTCATCGGGAGTAATCGGCACTTCACAGGTTAAATTATCGCCTTCAAAAGTAAAGAAAGGATGGGGTTCTAATTCCACATCGAGAAATAGATCTCCCCGTTGTTTACTCAAGGGATCGATTAGTCCTTTACCCCGTACCCGGAGACGATTACCGGTTTTAGTTCCTGGGGGGATTTTGATATCGATCATTTCTCCGGCTAAATTAACCCGTTTTTGTACTCCTCGTAAAGCTTCCCCAAAACTCAGACGCAGTTTAGCGGTGGAGACACCAGAAGTGACGGATTGCGGTGGAGTACGAGCGCCGGCAAAGTCGTTAAAATTGCTAAAATCGCCAAATCCTCTCCCCGGAGTCCCGTAGGAATGGGAACTGGGGCGAGTACCGCCGGAGCGCCCCATGCGACCGAGCAGTTCATTGATAAAATCATCAAAGGTGCTGTACTGGCTAAAGTCAAAACCGTCGGAACCAAAGTCAACCCCCCCATTACCACCTGGCCAATTCGATCGCTCGGCCTGTTGCCAATATTGTCCAAATTGATCGTATTTTTGGCGTTTTTCGCTATCGGAGAGGACTTCGTAAGCTTCGCTAATTTCTTTAAAACGTTCTTCGGCGCTTTTATTGTTAGGATTGCGATCGGGGTGATATTTGACAGCTAATTTGCGAAAAGCTTTTTTAATTTCTTCAGCGCTGGCAGTTTTACCTACTCCCAGAACGGCATAATAATCTTTATAATCTGCGGCAGGCATCGATACGCTATCTCCTTAGCAATGGGGATTCAGTCGGGATATTCCTAATCTAACTTAATTTTATCGTTGATCACTGAAAGGGAAATTGCCGACGACGACGATACCAAGTTCCCACACCTACTAACAGAGCAATAAGGGTAAAAGCCACCATCAGGGGCAATATATCGCCTTTTCCCAAAGATTTTAAACCCGCACCCATCATGACAAAGGGTAAAATTCCGGGGACAGTGCCTAATAAAGTACCGATGAAATAATCGCGAAAACGGATAGAAGTTAATCCCGCAACAAAGTTAACGATACCGTAGGGAATAATCGGTAATAGACGGATAGCAAACATATAAAATAGGCCGCCTTGCTGCATTTCTGCATCGATCGCTTGCCATTTTCCCTGAAATTTTTTGGCGGTATATTCCCGGCCAATAGTACGGGTAAAAGCAAAGGCAACTATAGCGGCCACCAAAGCGGCGATCATTGTCCAAACTGTTCCCATAACTACCCCAAAGATCGCGCCACCACTGAGGTTTAAGGGGGTAGAAGGTAGGATTAAAATTGTCCCGATCGTATAGACAATAATATACAAAATGGGGGCCATAATTCCCATTTGTTTTAACCATATCTGTAATTGTTGGGAGTCGATACCACCGATTAGATAAACTCCCATCGCTGTGGCGATAATACAAATTATGGTTAGGATAATAACACTACTTTTAGTTTTAGACATTTAACGGCAATTTTGGGCTAAGTGCGGGTTATAAAACATAAGATGCAATAGGGGTTTATATTTCCCTATTGCCAAAAATTCAGTTAATCTCCTCGAGAACCACGATCGAAAAACCATTGACTTTGTAGTTATCGGCAATTACTGCTCCTTGCTCCACAGACCAACAATTATAATTGGTTTCTGCCCAAGCTGCCGTGTCAATAAGTCTTACCCAACGATAATTATTGCCTGGGGAGGGAAGACGAAAATCCACCGGCAGATGATACATATTAATTAACACCAAAAAATCGTGATCACCGACGGCACTACCATCAATTAAAAACCAAATAGAGCGAGCATGGGCAGTTAAATCGCTAACCCCATCGGGTTTTTTAAATAAATAGGTGACACTATTGCCCGCATTGAGAACCATATCGCCATAGCGGCGCTGTTTGAGTGCTATATGATTGTTTCTTAAGTGAGCAATATAAGCGGCAAAAATAAATAAAGGATTGCGTTCTTCTTGATTAGTTCCCCTGCCAAAATTATTGTGATAAGCTTCCCGATAACCGGTGGGCAGTAGATGGGGTGAACGGGTGGCAATCATATCATAATTATTCCAAGTGGCCAGACTATCAATATTGTAGGGATTATTATTACCATTTTGAGTGCGGCCAAATTCATCACCCCAGACAGTCATGGGAACACCGCGAGATAAAAATTGAATCGTCCAAAAGTTGCGTAATCTTTGGCGACGTAAGGCCTGATCACCCCCAGAATCCCAAGAATCGTTATTATTATTGCCGCCATCGGAAGGACCAAAAGGCCAGGGATTGAGGTTATTTTTATTGTTATAACTGACCAAATCCATCAGGGTAAAACCATCGTGGGCAACAATAAAACTGATCGATTTGTGTGGTCCGCCTTGGTCATGAAAATTGTGATAATCTCCGTTCACCTGTTCGATGAATTTAAAAGTATTACCATCTCCCTTGCAAAAACGCCGGATTGCATCGCGATAACGGCCATTCCACTCGCCCCAACCCGTTGGGAAATTACCTACTTCGTAACCCCAGATATCCCAAGCTTCGGCGATCATTTCGGCATCGTATTTCTTGCCTAATTGCTCGATCTTTTCTAGCAAAGGATGTTTAGGAAAGAATTGTTTTTGCTTGCCCCAATCTTCTCGTTCATGACTAGAAGGAGTTCGACCGAGGACGGGGGCCAGATCAAAACGAAAACCATCAACTCCCATGGTTTCTAACCAATAGGTGAGGGAATCAAGAACCAGATTACAGGTGACAATATGGGAAAAGTTTAATTGATTTCCGCAGCCAGTGGCCCTATCGACTAGATAATGTTCGTCGGTGAGTTGATAGTATTCCACCACATCAAAACCACCAAAACTAACAAATCCGGTGACATCGTTGCTGCCCCAATTGCCCCCTTCTCCGGTGTGATTATAGACCACATCGAGATAAACTTCCATACCTTGGTCGTGGAAAGCTTTGACCATGGCCTTAAACTCTCTGGTGGGTCCCCCGGGGGAGCGATCATAAGCATAACGGCGATCGGGAGCGAAATAACCAAAGGTCATGTAACCCCAATAGTTACCGCCGGGGCGATCGTCGGGGTTATTATCGTTAGCGGTTTCTTGGACCGGTAAGAGTTCGATCGTGGTAAATCCCAGCGCTTTCAGATATTTGGCCATATAGCCGGCCCCCGCATAAGTTCCTCTGTACTGGTCGGGAACGTTGGCCACTTCCTCAAAACCCGTAATTCCCTTGAGAATATCTTCCAAACGACTAGCGGAGGGGTGATGACTTAAACCGCGCACATGGGCCTCGTAAATGATCGCTTTTTCGGACCCCAGACGGGGACGAGTACCGGTAGAAGTCCCATCCGGCGCGATCACAATGCCTTTGGGCGACCATTTACCCGTATCGTATTGCCGCCGGATCACTCCTTTGTAGTCCCCTTCTCCCGTGGCATAGATTCCAGCATTTTCTCCGGCCGCGATCATGGCCGGGGTTTCAAGGTCGTGGGAAAGTTCTCGCGCGTAGGGATCGAAGAGGACTTTATTGGGGTTAAAACGATGGCCGAAATCGTCCACATCTGCCTGAAAACCGGCGTTACTGTGACCTCTTTGCCATTTTTGATCAAATTGCCAATTGGAACCCCAACAGCGAAAAGCATAGTAACTGCCGTGGCCAATACCGGCGATTTTTGCCCGCCATATATCATCATTGGGGTTTTTTGTCAACCAGTAATCATACTTAGCGTTTTCTCCCGTCGGGCGATCGTAGATTTCCAGAAGAATCTGACTGGCATTTTTAGAATAGACGGCAAAGGTGACGCTATCGCCCCGATAATGCGCTCCGAGGGGATAGGTGGCATCGGCCCAAAGATGGCTATCTAGGGGGGCATAATTACCAGATTGGGGATGATTTTGACCGATCTCACTCTCCGATTTCATAAGTTTAATAAATCTCAGATTATGACTGTCTAAAGTATAGATTTAGTATGCTCTTGAATGTAAATTTTTATGACGAAATTCAACGTTTCTGGGCTTAATCCATTGACTTAGTTACTCAAATGGTTGAGGATGGGGGGGGCTGACATAGGCATAACTTTTAGCTGCAGAACTTAAGCATCTCATAAAGTTGCTCCTCCCGACAATCCTCTATCTAATTATGAGAATCAGACAAGCTGGAATCCAAAAGGCAAACAAGTCAAGGTTTATACGCAATTTTCTGCCGGTGCAACCCTTGGCGATCAAGACTTGGCTAATTACTATGAAACGACAGAGCCAGGACTCAATCTTTCCAGCCAATTATAGAATAGTTTAGACATTGTTCCCCAATATTGAGGGGTCACTGACTAACAATTTATCTGATACTCTAACCCTATCTGATCAGGATTTAGATACAATGGATGCTCAACTATCTTAGTTTTTTAGTCTTGATTAACTCAGCGATCACCATCGGAAAATCTGAACCGGGAAATAAATACCATGAAATTAGAAGACATCATTCAACAAAACCTCGTTAAACCCATTGATTCCTTAGCTGGAGACTCGGAACTTTGCCGAGAAGTTCAGACCCGTTTGCAAGTTTTCGGATTACTTCCTGCTCATGGTGTTGATGGCATTTATGGACCCCAAACAAAACAAGCCTTTGAACAATTCAAACAAAAAATCAAAGAAGGCGAATTGGATACCTTGGGAGCATCTTCGGCGAAATTTTTACTAGAACTTAAAGAATTACCAGGGGGTAATAATTTAATCTCCAAAGCTCAAGCCGAATCTATCTATGGTAATGTCATTAGCGATGGACAATTAGCAGATCTCAATTCTTGCTTAAATCGCTTTGAAATTAACACTCACCCGCGAATGTGTCATTTTTTAAGCCAAACTGCCCATGAAAGTGGTGGCTTGAAATGGATGAAAGAACTCGGTAGCGGTGAGGAGTATAACGGTCGGAAAGACCTGGGAAATATTTATCCGGGAGATGGTCCCAAATATAAGGGAGCAGGCGTTATTCAACTAACGGGACGCAGTAACTATCAAGCTTTTGCGAATTATATTCATGATCCGAAAGTGATGGATGGAGTTGACTATGTTAGTACCACCTATCCTTTTACCAGTGGCGGTTTTTGGTGGCATAACAATAACATGAATGCTCTTTGTGATCGCGGTGCAACAGTGGAAGAAATCACCCGACGAGTCAATGGTGGTCTTAACGGACTAGCTGATCGTCAAGCTTACTACGAAAAAGCGATCAAAGTTTTTCCTGTTTAACTATAAATACCTTTCTGGTGCTAATTTTGGCTCTTCGGTTTGTGCTATGCAATGGACGGGGTTATAAGAGATGAAATCCTTATAGAGAAAGACATTGCTGCGATTTTTATCAATTGTTTTTGCTCTAGAACAAACTAATCAATAGAACTCTTGCTAGATAAGGATTTAAAGGATTTAGTCGATTTATGTCACCCGATCAAACCAGACCAAGTAACGAAGAACCAAAATAGCTCTACCGAACCTAGTATGTTAAACTGATGCTTGAAAAAGGGGACGGGGAAAAGGGTTGAGATTTTGGCAACAATTAAAGAATGATTATTGGGGTTTATTTAATCCATGAGTCAGATAACAAATGATCGGATTTACGAGACAGATTTCTATCAATGGACAATCGAACAAGCTCAAGCTTTAAGAGAGCAAAATTTCCAGGAATTGGACTGGGAAAACATCATTGAGGAGATCGAAGCCTTGGGACGCAGTGATTACAGTGCGGTTGCTAGTCTGTTGATGAGAGAGATTGAACATCGTTTAAAAATAGACTATGCTAACCGACCTGAGTGTGATCGCCACTGGCGCTCAGAAATGGTAGCTTTTAGGAAGAATATTAAACGACGGTTAAGTCCTTCAATGAAACCCAAACTCCAAAAAGATTTTTCTGAAATCTATCAGGATGCTGTGGAAATTGTCCTAGCTAAATATGACCTAAATCTGCCAACTACTTGTCCCTACAACCTTGAGGATTTACTTCCTTAACTACCTAGCTTATAGCAAATCTGGCTTTAAAAAGAGGGTATTGTTAGGAGTTAGAAGTTAATAGTTAAGAGTGAAGAATGTGGGGGTATAACTCCTCACTCTTCACTCCTCACCCCCTTACGAAACTAGATTTTATCAAGCGGATTTGGTAGTTGATTTTTGGTCTCGGCCACTTCTGTCCATTAGTCACATCTTTCTTAACATTTCAAACCTTTGTAGCCCAGGACTTTAAAGACTCGTTTAACAATCTGTAATATTCCTTGTTGACACCCTTAATGACAAAGAAAAAACTGCAATCAAATCAGGATAAGGGTTGGAGTTCTTACTGACAAAATTGTTAAGAAAGATCCCTATAAGGGATAGCACTTGACAGGGGGGGATTGTGTATGTATGTTGTTATTATCCACTATTGGAGTTATCCCAGGCAACAGGAGAAAAAGCTTAAGCTTTGTGGGAATTTGCTGCTGCCTAAAAATAACTACCCAACAGAGTAATCTACAGGATTTAAAGTTTTTCAGTTCACTTTTGTACAATTGAGATAATAAACATGACTAGCACTACCTCAACCCCAAACCTTCCCACCCAAGCTCAATGGGATGCCGCTAACCAATTTTTACAAGAACTCCTCATTAATAACAATCTTGCCCAAGGCTATCTCAATATAGCCCAACAAGCTAACGGACAAGACAACGCCCCCACTAGGCTCACCGATTGGTTACAGGGGCAAGGTTATGATACCACTCCAGCCTTAATCTATGGCGCTTTAGTCGCCGTGCAAAATACCACTCTAGGCTATTGGCTAGGGATTTATGGACAGAGTTATCAGCAAACCGGAACTATCAGCACTGATGCCCCCGTCCTCTGCATTTTGCCGGATATTAACGGGAATATCACCCCCTATCTAAACGGGGTAGCTCTAGTGAACTATACCTTTAAGAGCGTGGAATCCGATGGGAGTCTTAATCCTATCCTATCTTGGGGCTTGGAGAGTAATAGCACCGCCGGAGAGATTACCTTTTACTATACTCCCGAAGTGAATACAGACCCTAATCCCCCCACAGGATATACAGGAAACTGGTTTCAAGGCACTTTACAAACTGGTGCAAATGCTCCTCAAGAGAGTTTCTTCGGGGCGCTCGGTTCAGCGAATGCGGAGGCTTTACCCACTGTCAGCTTATCCGGAGAAGACCCGCATCAACAGCAATCAGAAAGCTGGCTGAAACAGACAATAGCATGGCTCAACGCTCATCCTGCGGCATGGGTTGGAGTCGGGATAGGTGGTTTAGTTGTTGCCGTTGGCTTGATCTATGGGGGTTACAAGCTGGCGCGATGGGCTTACCAGTCTATACAACAATGCCAACAGGAGCGTGAGCAAGCGCGGCAGGAGATTAACAACGACTTTCAAAACGACTCACAGGAAGAAATTGACCCTCTAGAGCAGGGGATTAGGGTAAGGGTTGAGAATCAACCAAGACAGCGCCAACAACAAATTATCCACGAAGAAGAAGAAGAAGAATCCGATGCAGAAATTGAATCTCTAGAGCAGGGGATTAGGCAAGAAGTTCAGAATGAACAAAGACAGTTAGAAGAACAACCAGCCGAAAGGTATCCAAATGTTTTTGACAACCCACGAATGACACTTAAGGACGTTGAAAAGACCCGTATTTTTCAACAGGCACAAAACCAACTGCAAAAACCAGAACTTAAAAACTTAGATTCAGTAAGCAATCTTCAGAATCCTGATGCTTATATCCATCAGGGAGAATCGGATTTACAGGGGATTCAAGATAGTGCTAAATTTCCTAGTTATCTTAATCAAGAAGAACCTCTTTTACAATCTCTCATCTTGAGTGAGGATGCTGAAAATCAAAATATAGATCATCTAGAACAAAAGATAGAATACCCTCCCTCATATCCTCAGAGAGTGCTAGATTTACCTAAAGCAGAGCAATGGCATCTATTAAGTCCTCACTATCAACAACAATTACAAGAAAACTTAGGTAAAAGGTTAAATAGGCTGGTTTCTTTCGGGGAAAACCCCCAGCCTCCCTCTCAGTTTCAGCCTAATAATCTTGATGATAATGACCTAAATGCTTCTCAAAATCTTAATGACGGGAATTCCTCCCAAGACATTTCTGGGAATGCTCCAAATGCTTCTCAAAATCTTGATGATGGAAATTCTGGTATAGATCAATCAACTATGCTTAGTCGACCTACCATTACCCAACAACAAACCAGCCAAAAGGTAGATGTGAATAAACAAGGATCATCCTCCCAACAATCACAGCAAGGACCCTTATCTGATCAAAAAATCCAGCAGGTTGAGTCGAAAAACCAATCTAGTGATCAAGATTCTAATGATGGTGGTGATGAGATTGAAGGTGAGGAGGGAAAATAATCTGTTGCGAGGAAAAGGACTACCCTTTCAACCCCCAAGATCCCCCCCAAGGCTGTTTCCTTCTTGGTTAAAACTTGGATTTTATAGTTCAATTCAGCGAATGTTTTCTATTAGCCTCGTCAATTTATTGCGAGGCGAGTTAACAACTCGAATCTAACAGCCCTGCCCCCAAGATAGAGGGCAAATTAGTAAATTTTTCTAACACGAGGTACACAAATGACAGCTAATCAACCGACAACCAATCCCTATACCGAAGGACAAAGTTTTCTCGCAGCAGCGATTAACAATCCTAGCCTAATAAACGGGTATGTAACGGCAATTAAAAATGGCAATGGCAATCCTCAAGCCGGAACAACTTGGTTAACACAGAATGGTTATCAAACCACTTCCCTACAAGTCTATCAAGCTCTCCTATTTGGTCTTCAAAATGAGTTAGGTTTTTGGCAGGGAGTCTATGGTTTGAGTCAACTCAGCGATCCTAGCAATTCTAACAACACCCAAAACGGACCGGTTTTAACCATCGCTATCGATTCTAATACGGGGAATGCTTACCCTATCTTGGGTGGATCCATTATTCCTACTTCTGACTTTACCTTTACCCCCGGAACGAATACCAGTCCTTATCCTAGTCTGAGCTTTACGGTTTCTCAGTATGGTTATACTTATGGTGTTAACATCACGTTTTGCTACTATCTTCCTTTTACGATTTCCCCCCCCCTTCCTAACCCCATTCCTAGCAATTTTTCAGGAGGTAATTACACTGTCGAGAGCGTTTCCGGAGGGGGGACTTGGTTTCAAGGTACTATAACCATCAATGGAACTCAATGGAACTATATCGGAGAACTCGGTCAACCTGTGAGTTTTCCCCTCAGCTTTTGGACAGGATACTACGGCACGACTACTTTCACCCCCTCCGGCAGTAGTCAATCCTCTCAAGGACAAGCTTTGATTCTTCAACCCGATGGTTCTGGAGGATTTACCGTAACCGTAGGCGGAGAAACGATTCAGAATTGGACTTATAACTGCGCTCTCAATCAATTAGCATGGACCACTACTAATAATTCAACGGCAGGAAATCTGACTTTTCTTCAAGTACAACCTAGTGGTTCATCAACCTATAACGGACCCGGTTTTACCGGAACTTATACCGATGGGGGGACAACCTACACCTACAATGGAATTCTTTCCACTCCTAAATCTTTGAACCAATGGGTAGGAAGTTATGGGGTAACGGTTCTCTCTCCAAGTTCTAGTAATGACGATAGTGATGATGTTTTGGGTCCAGAATTAAATCTCTACCTCAGTAACAATTCTCCCCAAGTTCAGATCAACTTTGGCAATAATCAGATCGCTACGATTCCTCCATCGGCGATCGATTCTTTCGATCAAGCAACCAATACCTTAAGTTGGACAAGTTCCAGTGGAATTAACACATCTGGACAGATTCAATTTGGCCAACAAACTGCCGCAACGTCCAGTAGTAGTTATATCGGTAATTATTTTAGTGGAACTTTAACCTTATCTACCTCAGTCGGTAGCTTGAACGCCGGAGGTTACTCCTATAGTGGTCAAATTGGCGAGCCGCCTCCCTCCTCCACTTCCCCTGCTAAACAACCTTTTATCACATGGAAACAAATTGAGCAGGGCATTGTAATGGGATTTTTCAATGGAATGGGTATGAAGGTTTTTGAGGGTCTTTTTACTCTTTTCATAGAGCTACCGGCTAAATGGCTTTATAGCAAAATCAGTTCTTTAGTCACTAAAAAGTCAATGAATGAGGAAAATGCTCCCTCTGGGGAGGATAGTTTGAATGCTGAGGAACAACCGGAAATTGAACAAAAAAGTAGCTCAGGTGGAGGTGAATCCGAACAAGGGGGAACAGAATCAGGTTCAGGAAACGATGAGGGCGGCGACACTACTCCTACCACTGACACAACCACTACTCCTACCACTGACACAACCACTAACACTACCACTACCACTAGCACTACCACAGAAGGTTCACCGAAGCCCCTCGTAATCAACGAGCAATCCCCTAACACTTCTCAGAGTGGAAGTGGTACACAATTCGAAGAACCTACAAATACAGGGGGGGGAAGCTCAAATGCTGGTCCCCCTCCAACTCAACAGATTAACCAAGCAGGGAAAGACAGTGGTGGTGATGGCGACGGTGATGGCGACGGTGATGACGATGATGATGACGATGGGGACAGTGATCTGAAAGAACTTCCATTTTATGGCGGGGGGGAGGATTTCTAAGGGCTAAACCCTTTCACTAATCGCAATAGATGGGCGAAAGAAAGTTTTTTCGCCCATTGGCAAAATTAACGAAATTGAATCACTAAAAAGGTCAAATGGTTACTTTTAAAAATAGTTATGATCCCCCTAAACAAGTTTATGGTTATGCACCAGTACCACCAGATACCGGTGAAATTGTTTACACCTTTTATCTCGTCAATTATTTCCCCAGTAACAATGGTTATAATATGTCCTATGACTTTAGTGGTGTTCTAGAAGCCATTGGCAAAGATTATCAATGGATTCAAGGGGCACAATCGGGAGTCGTTACACCGGGGTTATATAATGTAGCCAGCTTTTATTTAACCAATGGATCTGGCAATCAAACCATACAAAAGGGCAGTATTCCTTTAATAACCATTGCCGGAACAACAATAGATTTTTGGTTTTGGTCGGGGGGTTCTACTCCCTATATTAATCTACTCACTCCTTCAGGATTTACCGAACCGACTAATAGTTCAACTGATAATGTGATTGCCTGTAGTGCCTATACAGTTAGCCTTAACGGCGGTGAGAATAGTCCAACAACTAACAATATTTTTATCAGTTTAAATCCGGATCCTTTATGGAATTGGATCGGCTATTATGGAACCACAACTTACTCCGAATGGAGCCAACCCCCCGTTCTCACAATTCAAGGCAATAATACCGGTTCATTAGAGGTTATTTTTGAGAATATTGTTATTAATAATTGGTCTTTTGATGCCTCAAATAATCAACTCACTTGGACAACGTCCGGTGGTAATGGATCCGCCGCTTCTCTAACTTTTTCCGTAGTCACTGCTAATAGTCCTAATGCCTATTCTGGTCTAAGTTTTACAGGGACTTTACAAACCGATCCTAATGGAAGCGGTGGCTTTAGTCAATCTGGCACATTTTCCGGGCAAATTGCCGAAACTTCTACGGATCAATCAGCCCAAAGTTTTCTACAATTTCTCTTAGAAAATTCATCCATTGCTCAACAGTTTAACACTGAATTAGAAACCCTTGCCACCAATGCTCAAACCCAACAACAAAACGGCGCAACTAGCACCGAAATTATTAACACCGCTAACCAAAATTTAACCAGTTGGTTTCAACAACAGGGCTATGATACCACTCCCCAAGCCCTTTATCAAGCCTTACTCCAATTTGGCTATACCGATCTGCTTTTCTGGTTAGGAGTTTATGGATTAACTGAAGTTGTTCCCCAAGGAAATATTACTCAAAATACTGCCCCTGTACTGGCTATTGTTCTTGATTCCAATAATCAAGCTATTCCTCAATTATGTGGTGTCACGCTAGAAAACTACACCTTTAATAATGGTGTTTTAAGTTGGCCAATGACCGGAGGAAATACCACCGCCGGACAAGTTCAATTCTATTATACTTCTCCGATTTCTCTGAGTTCTACCCAACCCACCGGCTATACAGGTCCTTGGTTTCAAGGTACAATAACCGTTTCCTATCAAGGAGAAACCCAAACGTTAACCTATTATGGAGAAATTGGCAATCCTGTTAGTTTCCCCCTCAAAAATTGGACAGGTTTCTATGGTGTTACTTCTTATTTTCCTTGGGCACAACCCCCATCTTTAACCATTCAATGTGATCCATCCGGCACATTACAGGTTCTTCTCGATGGCGTAGTTATTAATAATTGGTCTTACAATGGTGTCTATAATCAACTGACTTGGACTTCTAACGGTGGTAATAATTCTGCTGCTACTTTAACCTTTGATCAAGCTACGGCAAATAGTCAAAATAGCTACTCAGGACCGACTTTTACCGGGAAATTACAAACCAATCTCAATAGTAGTGGTAGCTTCACTCAGTCGGGAACTTTTGCCGGAGAATTATCTCAACCACAGGATCTATATGAGTGGACTGGTTCTTATGGGGTGACGGTTTTAACCCCTTCATCTTCTAGTTCTAACTCTAATCCGATTATGGGACCAGAGTTAGACGTTTCTATGAGCGGTAATACCCCTCAAGTCTCTCTCAATTTTGGTAATAATAATACAACCACCACTATTCCCACAAGTAATTTTAATCAGGCGACAAATACCCTAACTTGGACCGGTTCTATGCCGATTAATACATCCGGAACTGTTCAATTTGGAACTCAAACCGCCCCAACTTCTAGCAGTAGCTACATCGGGAATTATTTTGATGGAACTCTCACCTTAAACGAAAAGGTAACATTTTTTCAAGCAGGAACTTATTCCTTCTCTGGACAAATGGGAGAATTTTATTATGCTAATTCAACTATTCCCACAACTTGGCAAGTTATTCTCGGAGATATTAAGAAAGTTACTGTATTAATTATCCGAATGTATCTTCAAAATAAAGCAATGGAAGTAGGTGAAGCCTTTACCGAATGGGTATTTGAGGTCATTTCGGAGATTTTCTCCTCAGAGGAAACCGCAGTAACCGCATTAGCCTCAGAAGGAATTGAAGTGGCGGATATAACCGATTATGCGACTGGGATTTTTACTAATGTTGGCACTCCCATTAATTTCTCTAAACCGCCAGAACTGATTGAACCCTCCGACCCTGGAACAACAAACGCCGGTGATGCTGGTGATGCTGCCGATGCTGCTGCCGATGCCGCCGATGTTGACGCCGATGCTGCCGGATTAGCTGTGGACGCTGATGCTGCCGTTGATGTTGGTGCTGATGTTGCCCTCGATGCCGGTGCTGATGTTGCCCTCGATTGTTTGTGGCTTTTATTTCTGTAGGCTACCAAAATCTCAAATAATTCCCTAAACAAGGCCGTAATCTTTACTGTTTTCGATCAGGCGATCGCTCTTATTTATCTCCTAATTGAAAATGCGATCGCCTTCATAGCAACCAAGTTTATTTTTTAAGTTTATCTTTTTAAAAATGGCATCTACAACATAATGAGCAAGAACATTACCAAAATTCTCGATCTTTTTATTACTGTACTCATCAGTTTTTCGCTATTCGTTAATACAGCGATCGCCTGTAGTGATGTGATGATCTCAGGTAATGGCTATACAGCCGTTGCTCGTAATCAACAGCACGAAGAAAACAGTTCGTCTGTTCCTGTTTCCTCCTCTTAAAGTGTTAGAGTACTCCCCAGAAAAAATGATCCAAAATCTGAGATAATCAAAATGTATCAACAAAATTGAATTAGTCGCCAGAAGGCATACGGAGGAGAGATAGCCTTTTCAGGCGTTGCTAATTTGAGATATGAATCTTCTCTTGTGGGATTTTTAAACCCTAGATCCAAACTAACTTTTGGATGGGTGCAAAGTTGTCATTCATACCTTGATTCAGCAACGCCCCTTTTCATTCTATTAATCAATCTAAAAAGTCCCCAAAAAATATGATAACTTCCACTCCAGTCAAAAAAAATGACGATATTAACGCCTTAAATGCGGATATTCGGGAAGTTTTATTAGAGGTTTTGCCGATAATTTCTCCTGAATTACAACTAGAAATTGCTAACTTAGTTCAACAGATTCATCATCTGAATTATTTGATTTATAAAAAAAGTAATAGCTGGAAAATTGGTTGGTTTATTTTTAACAATGATCCAACTAAATTTATTTTGTTATTAGAGGAAATTAAATATATATTGCTCATGGCAAAAACCAATAAAGTCGGGGTTGATGCTATTCGAGTATTCAGAATTAATCTAGAAAAGGAAATTAATAATAGTCGCTATTTTTTATGGGGACATATTTTAAATGGATTTAGTTCTATCTATTCTGTAAGATCAGTCCCATTCAAAATATTTTTAGGTTTATCTATGACAACTTTTTTATCTATTATTGCTCTCAAATTTTCTGCTCAAGAAATTTACAGATTTGATGATAATTTACACCAGAAATCCTCTCAAAAGGAGGCAATTATTTCAAAACCATTATCTCAAGCAAACTCGCCAGCCCCCATTCCTTCTGGTAGTTATTCAGAAAATTTAAAATCATCGAGTGATACGATAAATCCTGATAGGCATATAATTTATGCTTTAGTTTATGCGGCAACAGCAGGAGTGTTGGGAAGTGTTGCCAGTATTTTACTCAGAATTATCGACTTTACAGACCAAGAATATGACGACCCCCTCATTCCTTTTTTTATTGGTTTGTTTAGACCCTTAATTGGTCTAATTTTCGGTATTTTTATCTTTAGTTTAATTAGCTCAGATACGTTGATTAAAATTGATTTTATGATTACCCAGGATCAAAATTCTTCTAGTTTAATAACAAACAAAGCCCGTCAGGATTTATTTATCTTTTCCTGTGCTTTTTTAGTGGGATTTAGTGAAAGATTTGCCTCAGATTTAGTTAAAAAAACTGAATCTGGATTAATTGAAAAAGAAAAATAATTTTATTGGCTAAATTATACGGACTTTTGCGGATTCAAGACATACAATAACAGCAGTGGGCAAAATAATTGCGGAGATCAAGAAAGTAACCGTTCGCATCCGTTCATCGCTGTTTGAGTTGCCTTTTTTCTTCTTGAGCATCCACCAGAGAATGGGTATAGCTACCCCTTCATGGACAATGCCGACTGTGAGGATGTTGTAGTGATGACTACCAAATGACCAATTGGTGCGGTCAATACTCAATACCCAGGGTTGAGAGATATGGAGCCACTGGACTACAATGGGAGCTATTTGAGAGTAATCTCTCTGGAAGTCCCCAAACAAGCGTTGTCATCGTTTGTAATGGGACTCTACCAATACCCGACCTTCAAAACCTAGGGCTAATTCCTTGAGGTTGACGGTTTTTACTTTCAACAGAGCCAGTAAGAATAGAGCGCGGAAAGAGAGTCTTGCTCCGTGCCATCCCTTGAGGAGGCTTGAGAGCTTGTTTCAATGCGTTATATTGGTTCCTAGGGGTTTCAAGATTAGTGCTATTTTTGATAAAACCCTACTCCCGCCTACTTTTCCAGCTTTTTGTCCTGTACTTAGGAGAATTTACATAATTTTCCTCTCTAAAGCCAGAATTGACAATCATCTTCTAATAAACTAGGACAAATTCCTTGTAAGCGTCGATAAGCAATAGCATCCGCTCCATACAAAGGGATAGGTAAACGGGGTTCTTTGAGAGAACCATAGTGAAGCAAAGTTAATTTTAAGGTGGTGTCAACTAACTGTTTTAAATTTACTTGTTCTCCTAATTCATTAACTTTTAAGCGCAAGGGACGAGGAACACCTATTTGTTCAGAAACTTGGGACGTTATCAGGATAACTTCCCGCTTTGATAAAGCTAAAGCTAATCCTTTGGAGGGAGCATTTATCTGTTTTTGCTCAAAATTATAAAGTCTAGGAATGCCAGTTTTATAACATTCTACGAGAATAAATTTAGCATTAATCGCTCTAGCTCTTGCTAGTAAATTCTCAATCTCCTTTCCTTGAAATTTACCATCTCTGTAAATGAGAACTGTCTGATTTTTTAGTTCAGCTTGCGGTAAACAATTTTCCAGAATACGTTGAGGAATTTCTTCTCCCTCGGTTAAACTATCTTCTACCCGACAGCGAACAAATTCTCCCTGTTTTCCATATAGTCGCACACTTGCACAAACATTGAGACTCCCCGGAAGATTTTTTTTAGGCATCCTTCCCACATCTAAACCAATAAAATAATCGGCAATTTCTAGAGGTTCAGCAAGGACATAGGGTAAATTTCCTAATTTGGCTAGGATTCCGGGGACAACTTGATTGAGAATATTCTTATAGTTGCTCTTATCATTTAAAGTTTTCTCATAAATCATTTGAGTTATAACTCCACGCTCCAAAAACTTTTTTTTAATCCACGAATATAAACTTCCTTCTTCAGTATTATCAGCATTGCGATCCTCTTGAGGAAGAAATACTAAAGCAATATCTACAGGAATTTCTCCTCCAATTAATTGATCAACTGCTTCTTCCAGTCTAGCTCTTTTTTCAAATCCTACACCTTCAACAGAGAAATTTATTTGATTCTCTGCTGGCAAAATGGTCTCAAATTTATAAAGTTCTAATCGCTTTTCTAATTGTTCTCTAAAATCTCCCACTTTCAAATTAGCTGGTTTCAGAATAGCTAAACGAATTTTACGAGCAGGATCTTCATATTCTCGATGACGTTTATATACACCACCCTCCGATAATCCTTTGAGAGTTTTTCTTTTTTCTCCCCTTTCTCCCTTACCAAATAAGATAGGAGTTTGCTCAAGAGAAATGGGAGGAGTCCAAAATAATGCGGGGTATTCTTGGCTGTTAATACTTTTTTCTTTTAACTGAAACCCAAAGTTATTTAAAGTCTTTTGTGCCTCCTGCTTATACAATTTTAATCGTTCTTGTCGTTCAGCATAGAAGATTTTTGTTTCCTTTAATAACTCTCCGTAATTGACTTGAAATAAACTCTCATCTTTATCTGTCATACAGGGTTTTAAAGCTGCCAATGGATAAATATACTCCTTGGTATTTTTGCCAAATTGTACCGCCACCACTGGCTGCCCCAGATGAGCTTCTTCTAATTTTCTTCGACTAATTGAACCCGTAGCTCTTGTTAATAGTTCCTCTCTTTTTTCCCCAATTGTACCCGCTATTCTAATAATTTTAGCTGTCCCATTAGTTTCTATAGTTTTAACCTTTAAACCTACTAATAATTTAGCCGCATCTTGTCTATAGGGATGATTTTCATAAAACTGTTCTAAATCTCCACTATAGACAATACTACTTTCAAGAGTTAAACAAATAGCTGGATCGGTGTCATTGATGATTTCTGCCCAAAAGTTAACTTCTCTCCTTACCTGTACTTGGTTTTCACTTATCTGACTATCTTTGGGAAAAACTATTGGATAGGAAAATTTACCAAATATTTTCAGAATTCTAACTGCTAATTGTGCTGTAACTAAAGCTGTTATCTGAAAGTCTTTTAGCCAATGAATAGAATAATAGTGATCGCCAATATCTTCTCGTAAAACCTCTTGAATATCTGATAAAGCTTCTTTCCACTGTTGTGGAGAGGGAAGAGATTTTTCATCTTTAGCTAATACCCAAAAACAATTATCTTCAAAAATAACCACCACAGCAGGAAACTTCCGACTGAATTGCCAACCAAAACGATTACCTATTTTTCTAGTAACTTGATGATTAAGCTTAAAACAATTTAAACAATTATTCTTGAGAGTTAAGGAACTAATTTCACTCAAAAATATTGGAGAGTTGGCTGTTTTAGTTTCTGTGTAATTCATGATCTAAACCTCCTTATTTGCATAATCACAAATCGATGTAAACGGACAATAACGACAGACATAGCCACTTTGAGGCGGAAAAATATGATAAAAATCTTTGGGGTGATCTTTATATTTTTGTAGTTGTTGCTGATGTTTTTTGGCCAGGGAAGCTAGTTCGATTTTAACTGCTTCTATTGCCTCAGAAGACAGGGATATTTTTTCTGAGCTTGTTTGGGTTTCTAAATTGTAAAAAGAAGCGACAATTTTTTTCTGAGGATAACGGTAACTAGCCGCCAGTAAATAAACATGAGCCTGACGACGATCAAAATTAGATTGACCAGTTTTCAAATCTAAAATATGTATAGTGTCATCAGCTTCTCTGAAAATACAATCAAAGGCAGCGGACAAATTAAACCGATATTTGCCTTGCTCGATAACAATAGGTTCTGGATAACCTTCATCGCCTCTAGATAAATTAATAATCTCTTGATTCAATAAAATTGGTTGTTGATAGTAATTGTTTAAAATTACTAAAACCCTAGCTTGAATTTCTGGCGATTCTTGATTTAATTGCAGGATTTCTGCCACTTGTTCCACCCCATGGGAACCTGATAATCTCACTGGCTCTTGATGAAACTCAAAAACTCCCCTTTGTGCCAACTTACCAATTTTTTGCGGTTGATTATCTTCTGATAATAATCTTTGGACTTCTGGTTCTTTGTTTCGCGCTTTTTCAAACCCCCGTTTTGTCTGACAATGCCAATTCTCATAGCCAATCGCTGGTTTTAGTGATCGCCAAAGACTATAGCTCATCGGAGGATACCAAGGCTTTTTGGGGGACTGGCAGGACAAGATTTTTTCCCTCGGTCAGGATAATGCTAGGATGACATTGACTAAAATAATCAACGCCAATGAACTAACTTTAGCCTATGTTGACTGAAATAGTCAACCCTTGATATAATTTTTTTGAGCGGTTGGGAGAAAAGCAGTGTCAGAAACATTTGGACAGGTTATCCGCAAAGCTCGTCGAGAGGAGGAATATAGTCAGAGAGAACTAGCTAAGTTGATTGGGGTGGACTATACCTATCTATCGAAGCTAGAAAATGATCATGCGGGTTATCCTCCTAGTCAGCAGGTTATTGAGTCCTTAGCGACTCATTTAAAATTAAATGCTCAAACTCTAGGAGAATTAGCAGGACGACTGAGTTCAGATGATCAAAAAGTCTTCAAAGAGTTAGTTCAAAAATACCAGCAAATGCCAATTTTATTGCGTCGCATGAAAGACAATCCCAATTTTGCCCAAAAAATTATTTCTGAGGCGACAAAATTAGAACCAGAGGAGTAAATATCTTGGATATTATTAAACCCTATAGTTTTATTCCCAAAACAGTGATTGAAGCTCAGGCAGACAATATTCTCAAGAAAGTAAAAGCTAATCGTCGTCGTCCCTTAAACAATTGCGATATTGCGGAAGCAGTGGCTGATTATTTTGATTTGGCTATTGAATGGACGGACATAACGCCAGATCAAGAGGGAGAAATCGCCGCGATGATTATTCCCACAGAAAAGAAAATTATTCTCAATGAAGATGTAAAATTCTTAAGAGATTCTCAAAATTCATCCCTAGCAAAAGAAGGTTTTAAAAATTCGAGTTTAGCCCATGAAATTGGTCATTTTGTCCTTCATATTAATCAAACAGCCGTCTCTAACTTTTTGGATCGAATCAATCAGGGAGATTCCCTAGAGACAATTCAACCTTTTCTATGTCGGACAGTTGATTCTAGCCAAAGAATTGAATGGCAAGCCCAATATTTTGCCAGTTGTTTACTAATGGCGATGAGTGAGTTAGAGAAAGCCATCAAGGGCCGTGACTTGACTAAATGGGGACATCTGTATGCGATCGCCGACGAGTTGGGAGTAACTATTACTAATCTTAGAAGTCGTTTAGAAAGTCTCCATTGGATCAAAGTCGATAAAAAAGTAATTTATCCCGGCAGTAATTTTCCCAAGAAATAGCTTCAATGTTCCGAGGAAGATTTTGCCCATCTCGATCGACTTATTTACTAATAATTTCGGCGGTTTGTGAGTTAGGAATCGGTTCAAAGTTGTGGTCGTCAGCCAGATATTCTGGATAGGTGGAGAATTGGGGTAGTATTTCTAGGGTAAAAGCTTCGGCCGCTTTTGAGCGATAACGATTCGGGTTAATAATTACCGACAAAGTGCGACGTACCTCCACATCTTTAATTCTGGTAGCGTGGATCACGCCTATTTGTAGTTCTTTTTCGATCGCTGTCACCGAGACAAAAGCCGCCCCTAAACCGGATTGTACGGCATTTTTAATCGCCTCGATCGAGTTCAGTTCCATCTCCACTTTTAAGCGTTTGGTATCGATCTCGCAACGAGTTAAAACCTTATCAATGACTTTGCGAATCGTCGATTGGGAATCGAGGGTGATGAATTTTAGTCGATATAAATCCTCTTTTTGAATCATTTCTACCTTAGACAGAGGATGAAAAATAGGCAGGACTAAAGCCAGTTCATCGTCTGCGTAGGGGATAATCCGCAGGGTTTCTTGTAATTCGGCGGGAACTTCTCCCCCGATAATGGCTAAATCCACTTGACCGTTAAAAACACCCCAAGAGGTGCGACGGGTGGAATGAACTTGTAGCTGTACGGATACTTCTGGGTATTTTTGCCGAAACAGTCCGATCATGCGGGGAAGAAGATAAGTCCCCGTGGTTTGGGAAGCACCGATGATTAGGGTTCCCCCTTGCAGATTTTGTAGATCTTCGATCGCCCGACAGGTTTCTTGACAGAGAGTGATAATTTTTTCGCCGTAGTTTAAGAGTAGGTGTCCCGCTTCTGTTAATTGAGCTTTCCGACCGCCTCGGTCAAATAACGGCACATTTAGCTGTTTTTCGAGGTTTTGTACCTGAAGACTGACCGCCGGCTGGGATACATACAGGGTATCTGCCGCCCGTTTAAAGCTTCCCTCAGCAGCGATCGCTTTGAGAATTCTCAGTTGGTCTAGGGTGAAAGGAATGTCGGTCATAGAAAGCCTCAAAAACATCGACAGGAGAAGGGGATGACAACAGCGACAAATCTTAAGTCAGTGCAGATAAATACACTGAATTGACAGTACCACACCACGGGGATCAATACTTCAGCTAGTTCGATGATCGCTTATTTTAGTCCTCAGCCCTGAATCAGTAATCAGTTACCAGTTATCAGATGCGAGTTATCAGTGAACTGATAACTGAAAAAGGCTGCCTCAGCAATTATCGGGTTGACTTTTACATACTACTTAATCGTTAGGCAGTAAGCATAAATAAGTTTTACACTTAATCCTGTTTCACCTTTTCTCAAAAGGGTAGAAGGAGTTTTATCTGTAAAGTTTATTTATTCTCAATGTCTAAATAGTCGTTGGCTGCAAAACCTGCGAGTAACATTCTCCTAACCAAGCTGTTTTTTCTTCGTTTTTGAGCTTTGGTCAAACCTGGTTGAGAGCTACCTGAGATAATCCCACCACCAGACTGCTCCCATCACTTGACTAATCTTTTGAGATGAGAGTTCTTGCCTAATTAATTTTTGAGAGTTCAAAAATGAGAAAAATAGGCATAAAATTGCATAAAATCCCTAAACAGAGCATTTAATTGATTAATTCTCATTCTTAATTCTCCTGAATACTGACTACTGGCTCCTCACCTAAGGGAAGATTTTTGATTTTTACAAGAGGTCTATTATAGTACAGGCTTTGATCGGAGGTAAACAAGGCGGTCGGGGAATCCCCACCAGTGCGCTTGCTCAGGGTGAGGAATTCCCGTGCCATATTTTCGTTAAGGTCTTTATCTCGGCTGACCTCATTTCAAATTCTCTATAGTATTTCCTACTTTTCGCCATTTACCTCTATAGTTAAGTATTTTTTAATATTTACTTTTGTGAGGATTGGTCAGGTTTTATTAAGTAATGCTGCGGATGCAGGGAAACGCCGAGAATTTGTGATACCCACAACTCAAAATCGTGGATTGGATAAGCTGCCCCCCCCGTCAAGGGATTTACCATTGGTTTCACCAGAATGGTAAACATTCCCAGACGATTTCCCGCTAAAACATCGGTAAACAAGCGATCGCCAACCATAGCAATTTGTTGGGGGGGGAGTCCCATGGCTGCCATCGCTTGCCGGAGTTTGCGTCGAGAGGGTTTCACCGCACCGAGAAGGTAGGGAAGTTGTAAATTATCAGCGATCGCACCGATGCGATTTTCACTGAGATTATTGCTTACCAACCAAATCGGTAGATAAAGACGCAAGGAATCGACCCAACGCTGTAAATCGTCAGAAACCGTCGTTTCCTGAAGGGGAACAAGGGTATCGTCCACATCGAGAATCAATCCCTTAATCTGATGCTGACTCAAAATCTCCAGAGTGAGACCGAGAATCGTATCCCCTAAAATTAAATCGGGTTGTAGAATTTTTGCTCTAGTCATTAACTTCTCAAAAATAACTGGCAGCGAGTCGATCGAACTCAGCTTGATTAAAAAACCGTTGCCTTATTTAGTATAAATGACCGACTGCCCCTGAAAATCTTGCCTGGCCTATCTCTTCACTTGGCCGCTTGAATCACCTGTAAACTGCCACCAGCGTATAATTTTTGTTGACAATCACGAAAACCGATCGCCTGTAAAGATTGGATCAGATCCCTATCGATAAATTGCCAAGCGGTATGGGTTTCAAATAATTGCAAAAATAGGGCTAAAGAAGGCCAAAAAAGCGGGTTAGTGGGTCGATGAAAATCCACGAGGGCAAAAATTCCCCCCGGTCTGAGAACTCGATACACTTCTTTAAGAATTTCCTCTAACTGCTCTGGTTCCATTTCGTGGAGAGCGGCGCTAGTATGCACAAAGGCGAATTCTCCGGCATTAAAGGGCATTTTTTCGGCTAATCCCTCCACATAATGCGCTTGCGGCACCGCTAAACTAGCTCGCTCCAGAGCCACAGGAGAGACATCTAAACCGGTACAGTGATCGGATAGGGGGACTAAATAACGGGTGGTTTGACCTGCACCACAACAGAGATCGAGGATAGGGTCATTTTTAGCGATTTTTAAACCTTCTAGGGCCAATTGCCGAAAACGAGACTCCCCACCCACCGCTAGGGCAGCCAGACGGGAGATACCATCGTAAAGCCATTGATATTGATAACTGAGGGGACGTAAAATTGTAGCCAAGATCAACCTCCAAGATTTGATTAAGTTCTCTGTAGCCTGTAATTTGTTTTAACGGTTCCACCGATATATTGTTAAACTTGGTAAAGAATCTGAAAATTTAAAAATTATCTGTTAACACTATGGGTCGCGTTGGCGTTTTATTATTAAATTTGGGTGGGCCGGAGCGGTTAGAGGATGTGCGTCCTTTTCTATTTAACCTTTTTTCTGACCCAGAGATCATCCGTTTACCGATCAAAGGATTACAAAAACCGTTAGCTTGGTTAATATCGACGTTAAGAGCGAGTAAATCCCAAGAAAATTACCGTCAGATCGGCGGTGGCTCCCCTTTACTCAAGATTACGGAAGCACAGGCCACGGCACTGCAACAACGTCTCGCGGAAATGGGCCGCGAGGTGAGCGTTTATATCGGGATGCGTTACTGGAATCCCTTCACCGAAGAAGCGATCGAGCGGATTAAACGGGATCATATCAAAAAATTGGTTATTCTTCCCCTTTATCCCCAATTTTCCATCAGCACCAGTGGTTCCAGTTTTCGTGTGCTGGAGGAAATGTGGCAGCAGGATCCCTATCTGCGTTTGACGGAATATACTCTCATCCCCTCTTGGTACGATCATCCCACTTATCTGAGTGCTATGGCCGATCTGATTGCGCGAGAGTTAGAACAGTGTGCTAATCCTGACCAAGTACATATCTTTTTTAGCGCCCATGGTGTCCCCCAAAGTTATGTGGAGGAAGCGGGAGATCCCTATCAAAGGGAAATTGAAGAATGTACTAGGGCGATCATGCGTACTCTAAACCGACCCAATCAGTACACTTTAGCCTATCAAAGTCGCGTCGGTCCGGTGGAATGGCTAAAACCCTATACTGAAGATGCTTTAAAAGGGTTGGGAGAGCAGGGAATTAAGAATTTATTGGTCGTGCCGATTAGCTTTGTCTCGGAACACATCGAAACCCTGCAAGAAATCGATATAGAGTACCGAGAAGTGGCGGAAGAAGCGGGAATTGAACATTTTCAGCGAGTACCGGCTCTTAACACTCACCCGATGTTTATCGAATCTCTCTCCCAGTTAGTGGTAAAATCCCTAGACGAGAAACCCACCACTTTCGAGCAAATTACCCATCCGAAAGCGAATATGAAAATGTATCCCCAGGAACGTTGGGAATGGGGGATGACAACGGCAGCCGAGGTGTGGAATGGTCGATTAGCGATGATCGGTTTTCTGGCAATTATTATCGAATTAATTACCGGTCAAGGACCGTTACATTTTGTTGGTTTATTATAACCTCAAGCTTCGTTGCCATTGCTTTTGATGGTAACTACCAAAATAAGGTTGGGTTTAACTATATTTAACCCAACCATTGGCGATTTCATCTCTTAGGACATCATATTCGCAGAACGAACATTAACGTTAACTTCTAGCCTGCCATTGCCGAGCATATCTAACCCAGTGACGCTAAACAGATTAGCTTTAATCCCCCTTTCCTGAAAATTAGCCTGTAATTCTTTGATGAGAACCTCTTCCACTTTCCCCTCATCATCTGCTAGAGCTTGGACGATTTTAGCAGCGAAAGAGCCAATTTTTGCGCTCAATATTTCTTCCACATTGGTAATCTCGATAATAACCATTGATTTTTCTTCTTAGTAGAGGACAAATAGCATAAGAACAGAATTTGCGAGAAAATAGAGCTGCTCTCATCTTAGGAATCAGTATAACCTGCACTGTTCCCCCCCAAACGTAAATTCCCACCCAGAAGGAGATTACTGCATGATAAACCTAGAGACCCTAGAAGGTTGGTTAAATGCTCCAGTGGAAAATGAGCGACTAGAATTTAAACAGGCTAAAAATCAATTTGATACAATCAAACTGTTAAAATATTGCGTCGCCCTTGCTAATGAAGGAGGTGGCCATTTTATCTTAGGTGTTACCGATAAACGTCCCCGTAAAATTGTTGGTTCACAAGCCTTTCCTACACCCGAAGAAATTAACAGCATTAAATCGCTAATCGTTCAAAAACTTCGCTTGCGCGTGGAAATCACCGAATTGGCCCACCCTGATGGTCGTGTCTTGGTTTTTGAAGTGCCAACCCGTCCCACAGGACAACCTATCGCCTTTGAAGGTGCTTATCTAATGCGAGCAGGGGAAGACTTAGTATTCATGACACCTGATCGGCTTAAGCTCATCTTTGCTGAAGATCAACAAGATTGGTTTTGTCAATCCGCTCGCTCTCATGCCAGTCCAGATGAGGTTATTGACCTACTCGACACCCAAACCTACTTTAAATTGCTCAAGCTTCCCTATCCTAGCCATCGTGATGCTGTTTTAGAAAGATTACAAAGCGATCAACTCCTTGACAAAACATCAAAAGGTTGGACAATTCCTAATTTATCTGCCATCCTTCTGGCCAGACAACTTGAGAGCTTTTCCCCTACCTTAGCGCGTAAAGCACCACGAGTGATTATCTATGAGGGAACAGGTAAAATTAAAACTCGACTGGAACAGACAGGAACTAAGGGATATGCTGTGGGTTTTGATGGTTTAGTTAATTTTGTCCACGATTTAGCCCCTCAAAATCGCGTCATCGAGGAGGTTCTTAGGGAAGAAGTGAAAATGTTTCCTCCACAAGCTTTGCGAGAACTGATCGCCAATGCTTTGATTCATCAGGACTTTCTCGCTACAGGCGCTTCGGTGATGATTGAAATGTATGATGATCGAGTAGAAATCTCTAACCCTGGTATTCCTTTTATCAAAGTAGAACGCTTTATAGACGAATATCGCTCCCGTAATGAGCAATTAGCTGACATAATGCGTCGTTTTGGCATTTGTGAAGAAAAGGGCAGTGGTATTGATAAAGTTATTTCCGCTGCCGAGAAATTTCAACTTCCCGCACCAGATTTTAGAGTAGGTGAGATCCGAACAACTTCTATCCTATTCGCTCATCAGGATTTTGGCAAAATGAGTCAATCTGACCGTATTCGCGCTTGTTATCAGCACTGTTGTCTCCTCTATGTCGATAATCAACGGATGTCTAACCAAACCTTACGAAATCGCTTTTGTTTAAATGAATCAAAAAACAATACTGTTTCTCAAGTGATTGGGGCAACTAAAGAAGCAGGACTGATTAAACTTGACGAATCTGAATCTAAATCAACTCGTTATGCTCGTTATCTCCCCTTTTGGGCCTAGACTAGCCTTGAGCGAAGTGTACACTGAGCTTAGTCGAAGTGTGGAAATGCTAAAAAGTGCTTCAACGCAAATCCATTTTAGGGATGTCAAATCGGCGAAACCCTTATACAGCGAGCAAAAAAGTGCTTCAACGCAAATCGACATTTTTCCAAGAGGAGATTTTATCATCGCGTCCACACGGGAGTGGGACTTGTGGACGACAACGGCGATACATTTCTTTAAACTGCACCCCCCAAACGTAAATAGGCTTCAATAAAGCTATCTAAATCCCCATTCATTACCCCAGTAACATCGGTGGTTTCCACATTACTACGGAGATCCTTAACCAATTGATAGGGATGAAAAACATAGTTACGGATTTGATTGCCCCAAGCGGCCTCCACCATATCGCCGCGAATTTCAGCGATCGCTTGAGCCTGTTGTTCCCGAGCGATAATTAACAATTTCGCCTTTAATAAAGCTAGGGCTTTTTCTTTATTTTGTAATTGCGATCGCTCTTGGGTACAACGTACAGCGATACCTGTGGGAAGATGAACTACACGCACGGCAGTTTCCACTTTATTAACATTTTGTCCACCTTTTCCCCCCGATCTAGTGGTAGTAATTTCTAAATCTTTATCGGGAATTTCTACCCTCACCGCATCATCGCCCAAAATTGGCATCACTTCCACCCCAGCGAAACTGGTTTGACGTTTACCATTAGCATTAAAAGGGGAAATTCTGACTAACCGATGGGTGCCTTTTTCTCCTTTTAGATAACCGTAAGCATAAGTTCCGGCAATTTCAATTGTCACCGATTTAATTCCCGCTTCATCTCCTTCTGATATTTCTGCTAAAGTGACTTTATAACCCTGTTTCTCGGCCCAGCGAGAATACATTCTCAGGAGCATTTCTGTCCAATCTTGGGCATCGGTTCCCCCGGCCCCCGCATTAATCGTTAAAACCGCTCCTTTTGCGTCGTAGGGACCATTTAAAAGCTGTTGCAATTCCCAGCGATCGAGGTCATGCTGTAAATGAGTTAAATTGTCCGTTGCTTCTTCTAGTAAAGCTCGATCGGATTCTAATTCTAATAACTCGATAATTGCCTTAGTATCTTCTAATTGTTCACACCAACCCTGATAGGTTTCTAAAGAAGATTTACATTCATTTAGTTCTTGCAGGGTTTTTTGAGCAGTATCGGGATTATCCCAAAAAGTGGGGACGGCTGCCACCTGTTCTAAGTCTTTAATTTTGGCCTTTAAAGTGGGTAAGTCAAAGATAGTCCTGGGTTTTACCCAGGCGCGATCCTACTATCTCGATACCTTTTTTTAGTTCCGATATTTCCATGTTATCAGTTAAGTAAGTGGTTATAATTAAATAGACGATAGATTTTGCCTTTGATCTCCCCCGTCCCCCTTGATAAACGGGGGGCCGATCCCCCCTTAATCCCCCCTTAATAAGGGGGGCATCTAACAATTTTTAACGGCTAAAATGGTACGATCGATCCGCGCAGGGGAGCAAGACTTTGTAAAGCGTTTTCAGCCTTATCACGACTGCTAAAAGCGCCTATTTGCCAGAGGGAACGACCTTTGTAGGAAGTGGGGAAAGCGTCGGGATAGAGAGAACGAACTTTGCTGCGATCGCTCTCGGTTTTGGCTTCAATTACTACTTTAAAACCTTGGCGGCCACTATTGCTCATATTACCACTACTGGGATTAGCAGCCGGTCGATTAAAAGTAATCACATCCGATAAACTTCTCTGATTGCCTAGGTTGCGCGGCGGCGGTGGTGGTACAATTGCATTAGTATTCTGGGAATTGGGAGGAGTTAGGGGGGGTAAATTAGGGGTAACTGGGGACGGTGGGGTTAAATTTGGCTTTAGTACTGGATTAGTGGCCACTGGCTGAGGATTGCTCTCTACTGCTGTTTCTGCAGCGGTAAAGGTATATTCTCGCACTTCGGGATTAGGGGAAGGATTAACCGGTGTTTCTGCTTTGACGGATTCTCTGGGGGGGGAATAACTATTACCCGCGAGTAATTCCGGGGGAGGATTGAAACTGGGACTATCGGCAGTTAGATAGATATGACTGAGATTTTGACCGGCTAGACTGCGTTTAGTAAAGCGCCAGCCATCGATGAGATAAATTTGGATTAAACCGGTCCCTAAACCTTTTGTCCGTCCAATAATTACCTCTGATTGTCTGGGATTGCGGGGAGTTCCCACGAGGACTAATTCCCCGTTGCGTTGTACGATACGCAGCAGGTATTCTAAACCGTAATCTTTGCCCTGAATGCGAAGGGAATAACCGTTACTGTCGGTGGCTCGTTCACAACTGCCGGTAAAATCGAAATCGAGGAGGAGAGGCTGAACAATGGTCGGTTCTCTGCCATTTACCGCCCAACATTGGCGTTTTCTGGGAATTTGTTGCAAAATCAGCAAATCGTATTTACCGTTACCGTAGGGACGGGCAATAGCGATAAAATCCTCTTGATTAACTTCTCGTTGTTCAAAGAGAGTTGCTTGACTGGGTGTCGTCAGGAGACAACCCCCCAGAAGTGAAAACAGTAGGGTAAATTTTAGGGATGATTTTAGATTCATAAATAGGGAGCCTTGTTATGGGGATCGTACTTGCATTTATTTTATCGATTTAGACGCAAGTCAGAGAATTTTGTTTTCCTAGGGGAAATAGTTTTATAATTCAGCCGTCGGCCGTCAGCCGTCAGCCATCAGCTAGGAAAGGCAATCAGGCCAATTGAAAGGTCTTGGAGTCTGCTCAATTCTGCTGGATTTTTGCTAGGGATTTATTTTATCTCGGAGAATAAAGCTTCTAAGTCTTGACGACCGCTAACTATTCTTAAAATCTCTACTGTGTCATCAGTAACTCGATAGAAAATAATATATCCATCTAAAGGCAACCCTCTCAAGGACGATCTAATATGACTGTAACTACGTCCTCAATTGGGAAATTGTGCTAATTGTTGACACTTTTGGGAAAATTTTATCAATAGTTTTTCCCCAGCTTCCACGTTTACCGCTAAAAAATAATCAGCAATCTTGTTTAAATCTTGACTGGCTGATGGGGCAATAATATAACGATTCATGATTAGGATTGACGCTCTTTCTGAAATTTTTTTAAAATATTGTTGATAACTGTTTCGACCTCTAATCCTTCCCCATTGTCTAATTCAGCTACAGCAATATCAATTTGATGACCGGTTTCTTCTCGCCATTCTAAATAATCTTCATTGATGTTGGACAGCAAGTGTAAAGCGGTATCTATGAGCTGCTCTACATTATCAAATCTGCCACTTTTTAACTGTTCTTCGATAAATTTTTCTTGATTTGGTTTTAGTTGAATATTCATACTAATTTTTGTTAGTTCAAGGACTAAATTATAAGCATTCCATTTTATTATACTGCAAGGAGCAGACAGAATAGACTAAGATTATCGCTGATCTAGGGGCAGAAATAAGGTAACAATCCACAGTAGGATAGAGATTGCTAAAAATTGACTCTTGAGTAGAGTGGCAACAAGATGGCGAAAGCGGCGATTATTGGATTGGGAAGATCGGGAATAGCAGCGGCAAGATGCTTAAAACGGGATGGTTGGCAGGTGACATTAAGCGATCGCTCTGATTCTCCCAGTTTACAAGCACTGCAAACCAATCTGGAAAGAGAAGGAATTATGGTCAATCTTGGTCAAAATCTCAGTCTAGAGGCTTCAGACTTGCCTAATCTTATCGTGGTTAGCCCCGGCGTGCCTTGGGATGCCCCGATTTTAATTACTGCCAGAGAAAAAGGCATCGAGACGATCGGAGAATTAGAATTAGCTTGGCGTTATCTGCAATCTTCCCCTTGGTTGGGGATTACGGGAACTAACGGTAAAACCACCACCACCGCCCTCTGTGCCGCTATTTTTCAAAAAGCGGGGTTAAATGCCCCTTCCTGCGGTAATATCGGCTATGCTGCCTGTGAATTGGCTTTAAAAGCCGATAAATACGATTGGATTATTGCGGAGATTAGTAGTTATCAGATCGAGTCCAGTCGGGATTTAGCGCCGAAAATCGGCATCTGGACAACTTTTACCCCCGATCACCTCAGTCGTCATCAAACCCTGGAAAATTATTATCAGATTAAAGCCTCTTTACTGCAAAGAAGCGATCGCCAAATCCTCAACGGTGATGATCCCTATCTGCGTCAAATCGGTGTTAGTCAATGGCAACAAGCTTACTGGACTTCTGTGAAAGGCAAAGAGGCGCTTTTGGGCGATCCTAGTCGTGGTGTTTATCTGCAAGATAACTGGATCGTGGCTTTTGGGGAGTTAATTGCCCCGGTTAATCTCCTGAAAATGGTGGGTAGTCACAATCAGCAGAATTTGCTTATGGCTGTGGCCGCCGCTAGATTGGCAGGAATCGAGAAAAAAGCCATTACCGAAGCGATCGCCACTTTTCCCGGGGTTGCCCATCGCTTAGAGTACATTTGTACTTATAAAGGACTAGACTTTATTAATGATAGTAAAGCAACTAACTACGATGCCGCCGCAGTGGGTTTACAATCAGTCCCTAGTCCAGCGATTTTAATCGCGGGAGGAGAAGCGAAAGCAGGGGATGATCGGGCTTGGATCGCTGAAATTAAGGCAAAAGTCGCCACTGTGCTGCTGATTGGTGACGCTGCCGCCGATTTTGCCCGTCGTTTACAGTCAGCAGGTTATCAAGATTATGAATGTGTAGAGACGATGGACAGGGCAGTTCAACGTGCGGCTGAATTAGGACTGGCAAAAGAGGCTAAAGTGGTGTTATTATCCCCAGCTTGCGCTAGTTTTGACCAATACCAAAGTTTTGAACATCGCGGCGATCACTTTCGGCAATTGTCCTTACAGTTGTAGGGAGATGGGGGAATGGGGAAGTGGGGAAACTCAACTAAAACCCTAAAACCCCGTTGCGGACGGCTAAGACGTAATTTTTGTTGCCAAAGATACTATTTTTTGGCTAAGTTGGGTAAGATCAGGAGGAGTTAACCAAAAAAATTAAGAGAAAAAAACGTGCTGGGATCGTCCTTCCGTCGTGATCATCTTTTTAACAAGCCCCTGATTACCTGCCTCTTGTCCTGTGTTGCTGTCTTACTACCGATCCCAGTTTTAGCGACACCAGTGGCAGTGTTAAAAAGTCAGGAAAATGCCAATCAATGGACAGATATAACCAATCGTTTGCAAAATGTCGGGGTTAATTACTGCATTCTCCAGAGTAATCAGTGGCAAAGCGACGCGGATTTGAATAAAATTAAGGTTCTAATCATCCCCAACGTCGAGACTATTTCCGGTTTACAAGCTAGTGTCTTGAGTCGTTGGCTGAATCGCGGTGGTAAAATTATCGTCACCGGTCCGGCGGGAAATCTTTCGGAACCTGCGGTGCGCGAGCAACTGCGATCGCTATTTGGGGCTTACTGGGCCTATCCCCACCCTCAAGCTTACACCCTGCGACCGACTAATTTAGGTGAACTGAAAAACCAAAAACCTTTAGCCAGCAGTCTCCTCGGTGGTGTGGTTATCCCCACGGGAATTAATAGCCAAACCGTAGCCGTCTGGGGAGCGCGCAATAATCCCCCTGCCGTTGTCCTCAATAATAACTCGATCTTTCTCGGTTGGCGCTGGGGCAGCGATGCCGTGGCTAATCTCGCCCTCGATAGCGCTTGGCTGGAAACCGCTCTGCAACGCTACGGCATTAATCGCAGTTCTTCTCATAGCACAATTGCGCCCTATTGTCAAGGGCAATCAACAATAGTTAATAATATTAATAATACACCAATGGCGACCGCACCCCGTCGCCCTCTACCCCAGATTGCAGAAAATCCCCCCAGGGAAACGGCGAGATTAAGTCCGAGTACCGAGGCAATTCCCCCCAGAGCGAGCCTAACTTCTCAACAAATTAGCCAGATGACGGCAGAATTGCAGGGATTAATCGGGCGTTATGGGGCGACTCTCTTAGCTTTAGAAGCCAGTAATAATAACACTTTAACTACCGATAAATCCCTAGCACAAGCATTTCATAATCGGGCAAAAAATTCCCCCACCTCGGATGGGGCGAGACGATTCCGTTTAGCCCTAGAAAATGCCCAAGGAACCTTAAATAATTTTCAGAATTTAATCGCTCAGGGGGACTATACCCAAGCGCGGGAATATTGGTTACAAGCGCGGCGAAATCTTTGGGATAATTATCCCACTAATCGACAATTTGCCCAACCAGAAATACGAGCAATGTGGTTAGATCGAGGCACGATCGTACAAGCTAAAAACGAGGAGGATTTAGCTAAAGTATTCGATCGCATGGCGGCAGCGGGTATTAATGTGGTCTTTTTCGAGACAGTTAATGCTAGTTATACTATTTATCCCAGTCAAGTTGCCCCCGAACAAAACCCTTTAACTAGAGGTTGGGATCCCCTCAAAGTTGCCGTTAAATTAGCCCATGAACGCAATATGGAAATCCACGCCTGGGTGTGGGTTTTTGCGGCAGCTAATCAAGCTCATAATAAAGTATTAGAGCAACCATTAAATTATCTCGGTCCAGTTTTATCGCGTAATTCCGATTGGGGTGCAACTAATAAAAGTGGTGGTTCTTTTGATTACAGTCAAGGCACGAAAAAGGCCTTTTTTGATCCTGCTAATCCCGAAGTACAGAACTATCTTTTATCTCTTTACGAGGAAATTGTCAATAATTATGATGTGGATGGCTTGCAGTTAGATTATATTCGTTATCCTTTCCAGAATCAAAATTCTAATCAAACCTATGGTTATGGTAAATCCAGCCGTTGGTTATTTAAACAAATGACAGGAGTTGATCCCATTACTTTAAATCCCCGGGGTGCTTTATGGGAACAATGGACTAGCTTTAAAATCCGTCAGGTTGATACTTTTGTCTCCCAGGTTTCTACTCGTTTAAAACAGATTCGCCCCCAATTAAAAATGTCGGCGGCGGTGTTTCCCCTAGAACAAAAAGAACGGTTATATCGTATTCAGCAAAACTGGGAAGAATGGGGACAAAATCAATGGATAGATATAATATTTTTAATGACTTATGCTCTCGATACAGGGACTTTAGAAGATAAAACCCAGTCTTTATTTGATCGCCAAATTGCAGGAAATGCTCTGATTATACCCGGTATCCGTCTGTTAAAAGTACCCGATCAAGTCACCATCGATCAACTACAATTTATTCGCAATCTTCCCACTTCGGGATTCGCTCTTTTTGCCACAGAAAATCTCAATCCCAACCTGCAAACAATTCTTAATCGCATTCAGGGATCGATAATTACGAAAAAAGCTGAACCTTTACCCCACCGTCAACCCTTTAAAACGGCAGCAGCGCGGTTTAATTCTCTGCGTCAAGAGTGGAGTTTTTTAATAGTTAATAATTTATGGGCAATGGAGGAGCGAACCTTAAAAACTTGGGGGCAAGAAGTGGACGAAATGGCTAATCTATTAGAGCAATTAGCTAATAATCCCAGCCCTCGCAATTTGACTTTAACTCAAAATGCTCTAAAGCGATTTAGCTATCAATTTAAATCTGTGATGTCCAGACAAAAAGATTTATCTGCCTATCAAATACAAGTCTGGGAAAATCGCCTCGCAACCCTACAAAGTCTCCTAAGTTATGGTCAAAGGGTTGAGTTTTAAGTAGTCGTGCAGAATTAATTTCCCAGTAGAGATAGGCACTCTGGCAAGAGACAGCCATCAGTTGTTTTATCCCTACTCTCCTACTCCCTAATCTGTTTCCCAACCCCCAAAACCCGATCAAAATAAAAGACAGCCAGAAGCCTTTGTTCAGCTTCTGACTGGCGGAATTTTAACGACGACGGGTTCTTTGTCGTCTTCGGGCTACTGCTTTACGCTTTCTCTTTTCTTGAGGGGTTTCAAAAAATTGATGCTTTTTGATATCCGCATAAATTCCCGCTTTCGCTACCTGTCGCTTAAAACGACGTAGGGCTGATTCGATCGCCTCGTTCTGACCAACTACCACTTGGGTCATTAACCTAATTCACCTCCTGTAACTGCTCTCTGCCTAAAAAATGCCAACTTCTCATTATAGCACAATCTAGCGTAAAAAGCGATCAAGGCCGCCTTTAATTAGGGCGAAGGCATCTTAAGAGATATCCTGCAAAAGTCTTATTCAGCCACCTGATGATAGCCTAAAGCAAGTTCATAATTGTCAATGCCAGCAAATGGCTCTCTTATTCTTTGTGTGATCAGTTTAACTTATATAGGAGAGAGCGATCTTTGTGTCCTTTGTGTCTTTGTGGTTTGTTCGACTCGCTCGCCAGGATAACTGCATCTTAGAATACATTTTACCCACCAAACCGAAGAGAGCCAGCAAATTTTTGGCTCCGCAAGAAGTTGAGATTTTATAGCTCTCAAAAGGGAGTGGGAATGATCAGATCAAGTTTATTTTCGGTCTGAGGATGACGAAAAGATAATTGTTTAGCGTGTAGGTACAAACGGTCGGACTGCTTACCATTATACAAAAGATCGCCTAAAATTCCTATCCCTAATCCCGCTTGACTATGAACACGAATTTGATGGGTTCTTCCCGTGTAGGGAATAAATTCGAGGCGAGAATAATTGCCTTCTTTACCGATAACTTTAAAATAGGTTTGACTAGCTTTTCCCCTTTGCCAATCCACAGTTTGATAGGGTCGATTTTGCGGATTTCCCCAGAGAGGTAGGTCAATTATACCCGATTCTCGCTCAATAATTTCTGATAATATAGCTTCGTAGATTTTCTCCACTTCTCGCCGTTGAAATTGTTGGGATAAACAACGATAAATATCTAAACTTTTAGCTAGTAATAATATACCAGAAGTTTCTCGGTCTAAACGATGAACGGGAATGACATTTTTTCCCTGACTACGAAACCGATTAACCACAGCATCTTGACTATCTTGATAACGTCCTGCTACCGATAATAATCCCGCAGGTTTATTAATAACAATTATTCCCTCGTCTTCGTAGATAATTTCTAGGGACGAACGTAAACCAGAGAGTAAAAAACCCATGAGAGGTTGACATCTTTCTTGACAAGCACCATAAAATTCTCCCTGTTTTCTATCTCGATTCGATTCTCCCCACCAAAATTCGGCCATGGCGACAGGTTTTAATCCTTTCATGGCGGCATAATTTAATAATTTCGGGGCGCAACATTCCCCTGTTCCCGTCGGTAACAAATTACTGCCCATCAATTTAGCTAAGGAGAGAGATTGTCCAGAAAAGTTGTTTAAACAGTAGGATTGATACAGCAATTCCTGTAACTGTTTGGAGAGGTTCCTACGCTGTTGCTTAAGTTCAATAATTCTCTGATTGGCTAAGTTTATTTTCTCAATTAAGGGTTTTAAAACTTGTTTTTGTTCCTGTTTTAATTGCTTTCTTTCTCTTTTTTCCTGACGACTGAGATTATTTAACTTTTCTAATTCTTCTGAGTTTAAATTTCCTAAGTTTCTTAGTCTATCTCGTTCCTGTTTATGGTTTTGATGTTGTTGCTGTAAAGCTTGGATTTTACGTTCAAAACTTGCTTGATTGAGTCGATATAAATTATGTTCTGGGATTGATTGTAGGGTGATAATTTTCTGTTTAATTGTTTCTAAAAGTTGCAAAACTCGCTTTTCTTCCAGCACAATTTTTTCTCTCCCCACTAGAGATGGAACCCAGCCGGTGGCTTCTCCCTGTCCAGAAAAAGCTTTTAAAATTTCTATTTCGCCATCGGCATTTTCTCCTAACAAAATGCCATACATTTTACCTTCAGGATTGGTGATAGTTGTCATCAAATCTCGGGCAATTTTTTCAGCCAAAAGAGTGCGGGGCAAGCGCAATAACTCGCCCGTTTCGGGACAAATTCCTTGATAATAATAAGTAACTTCCTTCACTCTTTAAGAACAGGAAAAGGGGCCAGAGATACCCCTAAGAAAAACAGTTGGCAAAGAAATCGATAGTTTCCTGTAAAGCGACAATAAAGCGATCGATTTCTTCGCGGGTATTATAAAAATATAGACTTGCCCGCGCGCTGCCGGAAGCATCAAAAAGGCGGTGTAGAGGTTGGGTACAGTGATGACCGGAACGAATAGCGATTCCTTCGTGGTCTAATAAAGTAGCTAAATCACTAGCATGAATCCCTTCCACATTAAAGGCGGCTAAACTAGCCCGACCTTGGCCTGTTAAACTAGGTGATGGTCCGTAAATTCTTAAACCCTCAATTTCTCCTAATTTTTTGAACAAACAGGCGGTTAACTCTTCTTCGTAGGCATGAATATTATCCATACCTAAACCCATTAAATATTCTACCGCAGCACCGAGAGCAATCGCTTCGCCGATAGCGGGGGTTCCCGCTTCAAATTTGTGGGGCAGTTCCGCACAGGTAAAATGGTCTAAATAGACTTCTGCAATCATTTCGCCACCACCAAAAAAGGGCGGCATTGCCTCTAAAATCGCCTCTTTGCCGTACAAAAATCCAATACCGGTGGGGGCGCACATTTTATGACCACTAGCCACCAACCAATCACAATCTATGGACTGCACATCAATGGCTAAATGGGGGACACTTTGACAGGCATCAATTAATACTTTCGCCCCGACTTGATGGGCAAGGCTGACTATTTCGGCAACGGGATTAATACAGCCTAATGTATTGGAAACATGGAGGACAGCCACTAATTTAGTTTTCTCAGATAACAAGGATTTATATTGTTCTAAATCAAAGCTTTCGTCGCTGGTTAATGGCACATATTTAATCACCGCCCCCGTCTTTTGGCAGACAATTTGCCAGGGGATTAAATTACTGTGGTGTTCCATCACCGAGAGAATAATTTCATCCCCTGCTTTCAGGGTATTTAATGCCCAACTGTAGGCGACTAAATTAATCGCTTCCGTGGCGTTGCGAGTATAGACAATTTCCTGACGAGAAGCGGCATTAATAAACCTAGCCACCTTATCTCTGGCCCCTTCGTAGGCTTCCGTTGCCCGGACACTTAAAGTATGCGCCCCCCGATGCACATTGGCGTTATCTTTTTCGTAATAGTTTCGCAGGGTTTCTAAGACTTGAATGGGTTTTTGGGAAGTGGCGGCACTATCGAGATAGATAAGGGGTTTATCGTGTACGGTTTGATGGAGGATAGGGAAATCGGCGCGGACTTTTTGGGCGAGGGTTTTTTCTTGGATAATTGTCATTTTAGTCAGGAGTCAGAGGGGTACTTTGGGCAGGTTGACACCCACCCCGGCAGAGTTATTCCACACTGCGACAGGCGACACATTGCCCCAATCTTTGGCGGAGGGATTCTAGAGGAATTTTAGCTAAAATCTCGGCCGAGAAAGCATCAATTAACAAACTGCGGGCGGTGTCGGCACTTAAGCCCCGGCTTTGCAGATAGAATAAATCATCTGCTTCCAGTTGGCTAATGGTTGCCCCGTGGGAACATTTGACGTTATCGGCGGTAATTTGTAATTCCGGTTTGGTGTTGACTCGTGCCTTGTTAGAAATTAACAAATTCCGATTTAACTGGGAGGCGTTGGTTAATTGGGCGGGTTTGGGAACAAACACTTTACCATTAAAGATGGCGTGAGCGCTACCATCAACGATACATTTATGCAGTTGGTTGGCGATGCCGTGGGGATGGTTGAGATAGATAGCGCTGTGGGTATCGGCGGTTTGTTGTCCGGTAATCATGGCTAATCCGTACAGATTTGTCTCGGTTTGTGCTCCTTTTTGCAGGACATCGAGGTTATGACGGCAGAGTTTAGCTCCTAGATTTATCTCGTTGAGAGTGTAACGGCTATCGTGCGCTTGTTCAATTATCGTGCGTCCGATGTGAAAACCATCTCCCGATTCCCGTTGTACTCTGGTATGGATAACCTCGGCGTTGGCTTCGAGGTAAATTTCCGTGACAGCGTTGGTGAAATAAGAGTAATTTACAGGTAAATCGGAGCAATGTTCGGCTAAAGCTCCGTAATTCTCGATAATATTGACACTGGCTCCCGTTTCCGCCACGATGAGGCTATGGGGCTGATAAAAGCGGGGAATTTCCTCCACAACGGTGATAAATAGGAGATGTATCGGGGTTGTGACGACGGTGTTAGCGGTGACGTGAATTACTGCCCCATCGCTTAGTCCAGCTTGGTTGAGTGCGGTAAAAAATTCGGGGGTTTTTTCTTTCCCTAGATAGTTGACAAGAACATCTTTTTGTGCATTGGCGAGATTGCTGACGCTGACACCGGGGGGTAAAGCGGAGATATCGGACAATTCAGGCTGATAAATGCCGTTAACGAAGACTAGGTGGCTGTTTTTGGCTTCGGGCAGTAAAAAAACAGCTAGGGCATTTTTATTGATTGTAACGGTTTGGGGAGCGCGAAAATCGATCGCCCAGAGTTGACTTAAATCGGTGAATTGCCATTCTTCATCTTTTCTGCCCGGGATGGCTAATTCTTGAGCTTTACTGGCTCCCGATTCTCTTAATTCGAGAATTTTACCGTTATCGATAGTGGGAACCGTTTCTCGCGACAATTTTAACAATAATTCTCCTGATTGTTCAGGTTTCGTGATTATGGCTGTCATTGGTAGGAGGGGTTGGAGGGTTGGGGGTTGGGGTGTAGGGTGTGGGGTGCGGGGTGTGGGGTGTAGGGTGTAGGGAAGGAAACCTCTTTCATCTGTGGGGGTGAAAATTTTTTCATCGGGACTGACTACTGATAACTGATAACTGATAACTGATAGCTAGATTATTTAACGGCTAATAATTGTTCGTCGAGGAAATCGTAGCCAGTTCTTTCTAATTCAAGAGCTAATTCTTTACCGCCACTGGTGACAATGCGCCCATCGTACATAACATGAATAACATCGGGTTCAATGTAGTTGAGCAGACGCTGATAGTGAGTGATAAGTAAAAAAGCGTTATCGGGAGTAGCTAAGTGATTGACTCCCTGGGCAACAATTCGCAAAGCATCGATGTCTAAACCGGAGTCAATTTCATCGAGAATTCCTAAAGTGGGTTCTAATAAAGCCATTTGGAGGATTTCATTACGTTTTTTCTCACCACCGGAGAAACCTTCGTTTAAACTTCTGCCAAGAAAGCTAGGATTCATCTGGACAACTTCTAGTTTTTTCTCGACTAATTCCTCAAAGTCAAAACTATCTAATTCTTCCGAGCCTAAATATTTTTGTCTGGCATTATAGGCAACGCGAAGAAAATCGAGGTTACTAACGCCGGGGATTTCTAAGGGATATTGGAAAGCGAGAAAGATACCCATAAGCGCTCGTTCATCGGGTTCTTTGTCTAAAAGATTTTCACCTTTATAAATTATTTCTCCCCCAGTTACTTCATAATCGGGATGTCCAGCAATTACTTTGGAAAAGGTACTTTTTCCTGAGCCATTGCGTCCCATAATTGCGTGGGTTTCCCCTGCTTTAATTTCGAGGTTAACTCCTTTAAGAATCTGATTTCCATCAATACTAGCGGTCAGATTTTTTACCGATAAAATTACTTCACTCATGTTTTTTTGTTGGCAACTGCAAATATTTCTAGAAACTAATTATATTTCAGCGAACACTGATAACTGATAACTGATAACTGATAACTGTTATCCGACGGTTCCTTCTAGCTTGAGACTGAGGAGTTTATCAGCTTCGGCGGCGAATTCCATCGGTAATTTACTGAGGACATCCTTACAGAAACCACTGACTAACATAGAGACAGCATCTTCTTCGGAAATGCCCCGTTGTGCGAAGTAGAATAATTGGTCTTCACCGATTTTAGAAGTAGAAGCTTCGTGTTCTACTTTAGCACTGTTGTTATCCACCTGAATATAGGGAAAAGTGTTAGCTTCGGCATTATCTCCAATCAGCATAGAATCACACTGGGAGTAATTTCTTGCTCCCTTGGCTTTCGGTCCCATTTTCACTAACCCGCGATAGCTATTTTGGGAGTTACCCGCAGAAATCCCCTTAGAAATAATGGTACTCTTGGTGTTGCGGCCAATGTGAATCATTTTCGTACCTGTATCGGCCTGTTGTTTGTTATTAGTTAGGGCAATTGAGTAGAATTCCCCGACGGAATTATCGCCGACTAAGACACAACTGGGATACTTCCAAGTAATTGCCGAACCAGTTTCCACCTGCGTCCAAGAAATCTTAGAATTAACTCCTTTACACAGACCCCGTTTAGTGACGAAATTGTATATACCTCCCTTACCATTGGCATCGCCAGCGTACCAATTTTGTACGGTCGAATATTTAATATCCGCATTATCGAGGGCGACTAATTCCACGACGGCGGCATGAAGTTGATTACTATCGTACATCGGAGCGGTGCAACCTTCTAAATAACTTACCGATGCCCCTTCTTCAGCGACAATTAAAGTTCTTTCAAATTGTCCTGTCTCACCGTTATTAATCCGAAAATAGGTGGACAATTCCATCGGACAGGCAACACCTTTGGGAATAAAAACAAAGGAACCATCGCTAAAAACAGCAGAATTAAGAGCGGCAAAATAATTATCACCCACGGGGACTACACTGCCGAGATATTTTTGTACTAATTCGGGATGTTCCTGTAAAGCTTCCGAAATAGAACAGAAAATAACCCCCTGTTCTGCTAGTTTTTCTTTAAAAGTTGTGGCGATAGAAACGCTGTCAAAGATAGCATCGACGGCGACGTTAGAAAGGCGTTTTTGTTCCGAAAGGGGAATGCCTAATTTTTCAAAGGTTTCGATTAAAGTGGGGTCAACTTCTTCAAGACTGTTGAGTTTTGCTTTTTTCTGTTTGGGTGCAGAGTAGTAGATAATATTTTGATAATCAATGGCAGGATAGGAAACGTGTGGCCAACTGGGTTCGGTCATCTTTTGCCATTGATGGTAGGCCCGGAGACGAAAATCGAGCATGAATTCTGGTTCCTTCTTTTTCGCCGAAATTAGGCGAATAATCTCCTCATTCAAACCGCGAGGGATGGTTTCCGATTCGATATCGGTGATGAAACCGTACTTGTAGGGTTGGTTAACGAGGTTTTTAACGGTGGTTGCACTCATGGGGGTTAGTGTTCTCTCTACGCGGTAGGCAGGGGAGGCAGTTAAACAACTTTCCTGTTGTTTAACTTGATTATATAATAGATTAACAACAAAGCTGTTGTCAAAGTCACGGAAAATTTGAGAGGATGCTGATAAACCTCTGTTATTCAAGTTACTCTGTAGGGGTAATTGGCCGCTCCTTGACCCTCAGCAATTGTACGCTAAAGCCTCTGTTTTTGGTATCATGACCACGACTCAACCCGCCTCGACGAAAGACGATATTCTACAATATTTGCTCAAAAACGGTCAATCTACTGCCCAAGACTTGGCCGAGGAGTTAAGCATTAGTCCGCAAGCGACGCGACGCCATCTTAAGGATTTGGAGGGGGAAGGACTGATCGAATATTTTGCGGTACAAAATAAGATAGGACGACCCCAGCATATTTATCGTCTCAGTCGTCAAGGTCGTGGCCGTTTTCCCCATAATTACGATAATTTCGCTGTTTCTTTCCTCAATACTCTCGTGGAGACGGTGGGAGAGCAACAGGTGGGGGAAATTCTCAAAAAACAGTGGCAACGCAAAGCGGCAGAATATCAATTGCGCCTCGGCAAGGGGTCTTTAGGGGAAAGAATGAGAAAATTGCTGGAAATTCGCCAAGAGGAGGGTTATATGGCAGAATTAGTGGCACTGGAAGCAGAAAATAGTTATATCCTGGCCGAGCATCATTGCGCTATTGCTGAGGTCGCCGGTTCCTATCCCAGTATCTGTGGCCATGAATTAGAAATGTTTGCCATGCTGCTTCCCGATTGTACGATCGAACGGACTCACTGGATCAATCAAGGTGAGCAACGATGTGGTTATCTAATTAAGTGCAAGGGATGACAGAGAAAGATTAGAGATTTTCATCGGGATTTATGCCCAATTCCCGCAGTTTAGCCGCTAATTTTGCGGATTTCTGCCTTTCCTGTTCAACTTGGTTTTCTGCCTGTTGTGCCGCTTCTGCGGGAGTGGGTACTAATTCACCTTCGGGGGTAAAATAGCGCAATTTATTGGCAGATAAACCCAAATATAAGCCTAATTGTTGACTCCAGAGCCGTCCCTGAGCATTGGGGGTAATCGGTTGATATTGACCGCTAATTAGGGTAAATCCTTGAAATTCTCGGCTTTCTGGGTCAAACCAAAAATAATCGGGAGTGCGAAATATATCCTGATAAATTTGTTTTTTCTCCTCTCGGTCAACTTTGGCGGTACTATCGGAGAGAATTTCCACAATTAAATTGGGATATTTACCCTCTTCTCGCCAAACTACCCAACTTCTGCGGTTAGGATTGGGATTTGTCCCCAAAACCACGAAAAAATCGGGACCACGACAGAATTCTGGCTTTTTCTGGTTGGGACTGTAATAAATGGTTAAATTGCCGGCGGCAAAATAATCTTCTCGCTCGCGCCACCACCATTCTAAACACTGAATTAATAAAATAATTTGTTGTAGATATAGGTTACTTTCCAAGGGTGGTTCATCACTCCAAAATTCGCCTTCTGGGAAGATTATCTCGGGGTTTACATGAGACTCCACTAGGGGTAAGCTTTGAGCGATAGTCATGGTTTTCCAACAGAGATAAGTAGGGAGGCACAATTATTTGTAGGATGGGTTAGCGGTAGCGTAACCCATGCAGGCGTTGGGTTTCATGCTTCAACCCAACCTACGTTCATCTTATATTTAATTCCACCCACCCACTTAGGTTGATATTTAATTATAAATTACAGCCTTCTCTCATCAAGATAAAGTACAAGTGTATTGGATATTATCCCTAGACTACCCCGAAAACCAGAGACTTTTGACCTCACCTAACCCGCACCGCTGCCCAATAAAAATAAACTTAACAGGGTGCCACCATTCCAGAGACTATGAACCAACATCGAGGATAATAAATTTTTCGAGCGGGTGTAAACAAAGCCAAGAACACAACCTAGGACGGTTAAAGGCAGCACTTCTGACAAATTTTGGTGAGCAAGGGCGAAAATCAAACTACTAAGGGTAATCGCACCCCAGACGGGTAGATAACGAGTCAAAGAAGCTAGTAAAAAGCCGCGAAAGACAATTTCCTCGAAAAAAGGAGCGGCAAGGGAAGCAGTAAAGCCAAAACAGAGCAAAGCGAAGGTATTCTGGGATTCTAGGGCTAAAGTCAGCAGCGGGTTACTACCCCCTTGTCCTTGCCAAATTAGTTGATTGAGCAAAGAAACGATAATAACCAGGGGTAAAGCGACAAAATAGCCGGCTAATCCCCAGAGAAACCAAGGACTAAAGAGTTTAAAACGAAACCAATCGGGAGGTAAAGGGCGAAAAGGCTTGATCGCTAGGTATAAAACCGATAAACTGCTCACTGTTAAGGCTAAATAACTAACTACAACGTATATTGCTTTAGCTTCTAGGTTAAATTGTTCGGGATTGAGACTCAAGAAACTCGATAAAATCCCGAAAATTACTGGTAAAACAATTTGTCCGACGAAAAAGAAACCGATAATTATTCCCCACCAGAGGGTTTCTCCTCCCCACTTAGTTTGCCAAGCGAGACTATCATCTAGAAAGAGCAGCGATCGCTGTTTACGGAGCAGCCACTGCACTAATAAAAATATCAACAGCACAAAACCGATTAAACCGCCGATAAGAGGCAACAAAGCCACTAAAATTAGTTTAATTAAGGCATTAGCCGCCACTTCACTCTGTTCTTCCTCTAAAGCGAGTAAATCCTCTTGACGATTTTCGAGACTATATAATTTTTCCAGAATGGTATAACGAAACCATCCTTGAAAATTGCGCTCGATTCTCGCTTCAGCATCGGCAGCAATTTCGGGGGGTTCACTGTACAATCCCTCTAACAGCAGCGCATTTTGTAAAACAGCAGGTTTATAGTTCTCAAATGCTGATTTTTCCTTGATGTCTTGCCAGATTTTCCGTGCCGAATCCAAGTCACCTTGACTAGCTTGAATGAGACTTAATTTCAGTTCTAAATCTTTTAAGGAATTGATTTCGCGCTCAAGAGATTTTTTTTGTTCGGGATTAACTGCTGATTTTTTTAGTTCGGTGATTGTTTTTTTGGCACTTTTCTGGGCTGATAAATACTGTTCCTCGGCAGTGCTGTAGGGATCTTCACCGATCAGGGAAGTTTGCATTAATTTAAGATTAGCAAATTCCTCGCTATTAGGGTCAGCATCGCTGCTGAGAGTCGTGACTTGTAGGTTGAGATTGGTTTGATATAGTTGAATATTCGATTGGATTTGGGGCTGATTAACGCTAGAAATTAAAGCCGTAACCACTGGAGTTAAAGCAATAATTGTTAAGACAAAAGCGATCGCTTGTTTGAGACTTTGCCAGGGGAGTTTTTTTGAGAAATTATCAAACATGAAAATAGTTAAGTGGGAGTTAGAGGTTAGCTGATGGGGTTTTAGGGTTTTAGGGTTTTAGTTGAAATTCCCCTATTCCCTATAGGTAGGTATTAAAAATTGTCAGATACCACCCTTATCAAGGGGGGATTAAGGGGGGAGCTATCTTCAATTTAATTATAACTACTTACCCTAATTATTAACTAATTACTTGAGAAAAAAGCTTTTCGTATTGATCCAAAGTCTTTTCAAAGGCATAATTTTCTTCCGCGTATTGTCGTCCTTTTTCTCCTAGTATAGTTGCTAAATCTGGGTTTTTGTATAGCTTTAAAATAGCTGTAGCTAATGCCTCCGGATCTTCAGGATTAATCACCAAACCACCACCACTGCGCTCGATCGCCCTAGCAGCAGTTCCAGCGGCGGGAACAGAAGCAATAATAGCACGGCCACTAGCTAATAATACCTGAATTTTGGACGGCATATTAAAGGAAATCACGTTATGTTTTTGCATCACCATACCCACATCAGCGGCGGCTAACATTTCTGGTAATTTTTCCCGGGGTTGAAAGGGTAATAAAAGCACATTACTGGTCCCCTGTTCTTGGCGATACTTTTCTAGGCGATCAAGTGCTTCTTTTTTACCAACAATTACCACTTGAATCTCAGGAATATTAACTAAGTGAACTGCGGCATCGATCAGAGTTTCTAAGGGTTGAGTTAGGGCAATATTGCCAGAATATAAAACAATAAACTTGCCCTCAAGATGATTTTCTTGGCGGAAATAATTATTGTTTTTTGGCAGAGGTTTAATAAAGCTCACATCCACCCAATTAGGAATTTCAATAATTTTCTGACTCGGCACATTTTTAGTTAGAAGGTTTTTGGTAAAACCATCGGCAATAACCGAGATTTTGCTGGCAGTTTTGTAGGCAAATTTTTCGAGACCACTAAAAACCTTAATCATTTTCCGATTAGTTAATAATCCCACATGAACTGCCGCATCGGGCAGAATATCCTGTAAATTTAGAATAATCGGCACCCCATATAATTTACTCAATAAAGCTGCGGGAACGCAAACGGGTAATCCGGGGACAGTTAAGAAAATTAGATCAGGTTTTTCACCCTTGAGAGCCTGAAAGAAACTCAAAAAAACAAAGCTCAATTCAAATAAAATACGATTTTTTAGACTTCTTTGGGGGCGAGACCAAACGTAGGAACGTTGAATTCTAACACCATTTCGTTCTTCTTCCAGATAGATTTTTCCTCGGTATTCGGGATCGATTTCACTATTAGGATACCAAGGAAAGGCGGTTAAAACCCTAACTTGATGACCTCTTTTAACCAATCCCTCCGCCAATTCTGTCATTAGGGGAGCAATGCCGATCGGTTCAGGATAATAGTTATAAGAATAGAGCAAAATTCGCATAGGGATGGCAATTTGGTTAGGCGATTCAGTTTCATGATTTTATCAATAGTTGCTGGTTTTTTGACAAATCAGATGCGCCTTTGTTAGGGATTACCCTAGAAAGAGGTGAGCATTCGGTCAGAGAGGCGGAAAAAAGGGGAAATTGGCTAATAAATTAATCCTCAAAACCCCCTTACCCCTGCCTCAATACTGACCCTTATTTTTCCCTTACCCGGTGGCCGATATCGCGACGATAATAGATGCCCTGAAAGTGTATCCTGTTCACCGATTGATAGGCAAGTTCGATCGCCTGATTAAAATTAGCTCCCATAGCAGTGACACCCAAAACCCGGCCGCCATCGGTGAAGATATCGCCGTGTTTTAAAACCGTGCCAGCGTGGAAAACGATCGCCCCTGCGGTTTCAGCTGCCTTAATTCCCGTGATTAACTGGCCTTTTTCGTAGTGGTCGGGATAACCGGCAGAGGCAGCCACCACACAAACGGCACTACCAGATCGCCATTGTAAAGAGGGGAAATCAGTTAATTTTTGTTGAGCGCAAGCCAGCAGTAGGGGTGCCAGGGCAGTTTCCAGTAGGGGTAAAACCGCTTGAGTTTCGGGATCGCCAAAACGACAGTTAAATTCGAGAACTTTTGGCTCTCCGGCGGGGGAAATCATTAAACCGGCGTAGAGGACTCCCCGATAGTCAATGCCGCGTTTTTGCAGGGTGGCGACGATGGGGGCGAGGATGTCTCGGTCCACCGCTTCGATAATGGCGGCGGTGGCTATGGGTGCGGGGGCATAAACTCCCATCCCGCCGGTATTTTTGCCGGTATCGCCTTCACCGATGCGCTTGTGATCTTGGGCGGGTAGCAGGGAACGAAAACTGATCCCATCGGTGAGGGTGAGGATGGACACTTCTTCCCCTTCTAGGAATTCTTCCACCACGACTTTAGTAAAGCCACTGGTAAAAAGATCATCGATCGCTTCTAGGGCCATATCTACGGTTTCGGCGACAATTACCCCTTTTCCTGCGGCTAATCCGTCGGCTTTCACCACAATTGGCGCTCCTTGCTCTCGGATATAAGTTTTTGCTAATTCTGCATCGGTAAAGGTTTCGGAAGTGGCGGTGATAACTCCGGCTTCGCTCATTAATTCTTTGGCCCAGGATTTGCTCGATTCAATTAAGGCCCCGGTTTGTGTGGGGCCAAAAACGGCAATTTCCTGGGCGAGAAGATAATCGGTAATGCCGAGGGAGAGGGGATATTCTGGACCGACAACCACCAGATCGACGCTATTTTCCTGGGCAAAACGGCTAATTTCAGCAAAATCCTCCATTGCTAGGGGGATATTTTCACATTGAGGTAAAATTGCCGTTCCCCCATTACCTGGAATACAGAACACTTGTTCTACTTGAGGCGATTGTAGGAGTTTCCAAGCTAGAGCGTGTTCTCGACCACCACTGCCGATAACGATAATTTTCACGGATAGACGCAGCCTAAATGACGATGGTTTAATTATCCCCTAGCTCTGGGGTGCCATTGGCTAGAAGTTGAGATTACTTAACTTTTTAATCCTCGCTCCCCACCTGTTGAGCAATAACCCTAGTCCTAGTCCTACGGAGGTGATCAGATAAGTAGCTGGTTATAATTAAATTAAAAATGGATTTTAGGTTCGATCCCCCCTGCCCCCCTTGATAAGGGGGGTGTCTGACAACTTTTAACGCCTACCTACTTAACTGCTGTAAAGGAGTCAATTGTGATTAGATAGTAGATGCTCCCTTCTTAGGCTGTCCCTATTTTGGGTCATTCTACGCCATCGAGTTGGCTCTCTCGGACATGGGGTCAAAAATATTCACAATATTAGATTATGGGCGCAAGCGTTGCCTCCTTACATTGCACCCGGTGCGATTGAGAGAGCCAAGAAAAATCGATTTTATCTGATCTAAGTCCCCGTTAAAAATCAATCTATCTTCTAGATTATTCGGAATTTACTCCTAAGTATTTTTATTGTCTATGCCCTGTCATTTATCCCTGAATCAACTAGCTCAATTATTATCCTTACAAGATAAAGCTGACATAAGTTTTAGTCCCGATAGTTTAGTATCTGGCATTAATACCGATAGCCGCAGTATTGAGTCAGGACAAGCATTTTTAGCTTTAAAAGGTGATAATTTTAATGGTCATGATTTTATCGATATGGCTATCGAAAGAGGAGCAGCGGCCTTGATTGTTGATCAGCCAGTTTCGGTAAATTCTTCTAAAAATATTCCTGTATTCCTAGTCCAGAACACCCTAGAAACCTATCAGCAATTAGGCCACTGGTGGCGGAATCAATTTACTATACCCGTGATTGCTATTACGGGATCGGTGGGGAAAACCACCACTAAAGAATTAATCGCCTCCCTATTAGCAACCCGGGGAAAGGTACACAAAACCCTGGCTAATTATAACAATGAGATCGGAGTGCCGAAAACTCTCCTCGAACTGGATGAAACTCACGACAGTGCCGTAATCGAGATGGGAATGCGGGGACGAGGAGAAATTGCCCTGCTCGCTCAAATCGCCCAACCGACCATCGCAGTGATTACTAATGTGGGAACCGCTCACATCGGTCGTTTAGGGTCGGAATCGGCGATCGCAGAGGCTAAATGCGAGTTATTGTCCGAGTCTCCTTCTGGTAGTATAGCTGTTCTTAACTACGATCACCCTTTACTTACGGAAACAGCTAAACGGGTATGGCAGGGGGAAACAATTACCTATGGCTTCTCTGGCGGCGATATAGTCGGGGAATTACTGGATTTAACTACTTTACGAGTCAATGGACTAGATTTTAACTTACCTTTATCTGGTCGTCATCACGCTTTAAATTTTATGGCAGCCTTGGCTGTAGCGAAAATTTTAGGCATCGATTGGACTTCTTTGCAACAGGGAATTAAAGTTAATTTACCCAGTGGTCGGGCCAAACGTTACCAATTAGCAACCGATATCCTACTCCTCGATGAAACCTATAACGCCGGTCTAGAATCAATGTTAGCGGCCTTGGATTTACTGAAAGCTACCCCCGGTCAGCGTCATCTTGCTGTTTTAGGCACGATGAAGGAGTTAGGGTCTTTTTCGGAGCAATTACATCGCCAAGTCGGTGAGAGGGTGCAAAAACTAGGCATAGATCGCTTGTTTGTCTTGGTGGACGACCCCGAAGCTAAGTTTATTGCTGAGGCCGCTACTGGGGTCGCTTGCGAATGTTTTCAAACTCACGCAGATTTAATTAATCGTTTAAAGGAAGTGATTGATTCAGGCGATCGCATTTTATGCAAGGCTTCCCATTCCGTCGGTTTAAATCGGGTGGTGGAGGAGTTAATCAGTGATATTGGGGGTTAGGGAATAGGTGTTAGAGAATAGAGCATTTTTTAGCAAGAATAGCCGATTAAAAACTGTTTTTTCGGGTATTTTAGTCCTAGTTTTCTTTTTTTCGGCCGCGCAAGTCTCTTTTGCTCAAGAATCGAGACGACTGGAGACTTATCTCCCAGATCTCAGTGGTTTAGCTTGGGTGGAAGCGGATATTTTTCTAGGGGTTCACGATGCCAAAAATAAGGGCAAAAAAAGTGATCCATCTCAAGCAAGACTCAGTCTTTTACAGCTACCTACGCAGGAAAAACCGCTATTATGGCAGGTTTTAAGGGTAGATTGGCCAAATCCAGAGGGATTGAGTAACGATCTCGAAAGTATTACTCATATTCCTCAAACTAACTTATTTTTGTTGGCTGAAAGTGGCGAGAAAAAACCTTTTCAAAGACTGTTTTTAGCAGCATACAGCCAGCAAAAAGTCAAGATAGTTGAGCAAATAAATTGGCCGATCGCGGTGGACAATGTAGAGGCGATCGCTGTTAGTCGGCAAGGCGATCGTTATCTATTTATCTACGCAGAACGGGCCGATAGTCAAGAGAGTACAAAAATTCGCTGGACGGATATCTCGTTCAATCCCTTAAAATTCGGGGAATTTCGGTCGGTAACTTTTCGGAGTCCTTTTGGTAGTGGTAAAAATATTCGCCTCATCTCCGATTTAGCCGTAGATAAGCAAGGTAATATCTACATAGCTTCTGCTTACGATCCAGATAGTGCGGGAGTGTTTAGAAGTGCTGTTTACCGTATCGGTCAAGTTACAGCCGATAATAGCCTAATTCTTGCCCCTAATTCCCAAAAAATTGCAGAAATCGACGGCTCGAAAGTGGAAGCGGTGACCACCAGAGAATCTCCGAGAGGGAAAATAGAAGTCTTTATCGGTACGGATGACGAGAATTATGGCGGTTTTCTGCGACCTTTGCTCTTAGATAATTAGGGTTTGTTGTACTGAATTTAAACTGCCTATGAGAATTTTTAGTACAAATGCTCGAACTTTCTCTCCTTGCTCCCTTCTCTCCCATAATTACTCGCAGCTAGAAATCCGCTAGACCGCAGCATAATTTGTGCTTTTTGTCAAAAAAACTTTTTTTTTGCAATAAAACTACACAAAAAAAAGATCATCGTTGTGGGTGAAATTGACTCATTTACCTGTCTTAATTAGGATCACCTTCTAGGTGTGGCAAGGGTTTCAACCGTTGCTG
>NZ_JAQMSY010000209.1:0-6439 GCF_028329095.1 Microcystis sp. CS-574 | reverse complement strand
GTCTTAATCTCATAAAACTCAGTCTTTCGCTGATATACTTTTGGCACTTTTGACAATGAAACTGGCGGCGTGGTACTTCTAAATATACCGGATTGCCTAATATTGACAAATCTCTGACTAGATTATACTCTGTCTGATTGATTCTGTCCAAGGTTTGATGGCAATTCGGACATTGAATTGTTTCATTTAAAAGAGCGAGCTTTAGGAAAATTGTCTGAGCAATTTTTTGATAATTGACCACTGTTACATTTGGTAAATCGAGGAGTTGATCAAAATTTATCCACATAACCCACCTCCTGTTCTGTGTTACTATTATACCATGCTCACACAGAACCTAGAAGAGCCCAGGAATCCACTTACCGACGTAGTCTGGCACAAAAAAGTAAACGGACGGCCATGGATAATAACTATATGATGGCTGTGCTGAAAGCCTTTTGTCAAGCCTAATTGAGATGCTCTTACCCTGATAACTGATGATATTTGTTGCTTTGGCGATTTTAGAACAGGACGGTCGCTTTTTAATGCAGTTGCGCGACGACATCCCGACGATTCTCTATCCGGGGGTGTGGGGTTTATTTGGTGGTCACTTAGAAGGGGGTGAAAGTCCAGAAATAGGGTTAAAACGAGAGTTAAAAGAAGAAATTAACTACGAAGCCCCTAGTTTACGCTATTTTCGCTCTTATAACGATGATAATCTCTCCCGTTATCTTTATCATGTACCCCTGACCCTGGGATTAGAAAAATTAGTGCAAACGGAAGGGCAAGATTTAGCATTATTACCTCCGGCTGCCATCCGTCAAGGGGAATACTATTCCCAGAAGATTAATCAGACTCGTCCTTTAGGAAAAATTCATCGCCAGATATTGCTCGATTTTATAGAACTAGAATTATAGTGGATACTAGAGCCAGACAAGGAACTCCCTTATCTATACGAGAGTCGTAGCTAACACTGCTCCTCACCTCCCTCGAAGGCAAAATGCTCCCGCTTTTTGAATGGCTTTATTGAAACGTCAATCTTATTTTGGCTTTGTCTTTATGAACCAGTCGCGTCCCTCGTTCGTTTCCGTGCAGAAACTCCTATCTGGAGGTGCGATCGCTACCCTAGCAGTTAGTTCCCTGATGGTCCTTACCCCCGCAGCCAAAGGGGAAAAACCCTTAGAAGATAACCCGAAAGCAGTCATCGACCAGGTTTGGCAAATTGTTAATAATGAATTTGTAGATCGTAGTTTTCATCAAATCGATTGGCAAAAAAAACGTCAAGAATTGTTAAGCAGAAATTATACTAATCCCCAACAAGCTTACACAGCAATCCGCGAAGCTTTAAAGGAATTGGATGATACTTATACCCGTTTTTTAACTCCTAGGGAATTTTCTGTCCTCACCAGTCAAACTTCCGGAGAATTATCGGGAATTGGGGTACGTTTAGCTCTCGATAAACGCAGTAACGATCTGGTTGTTGTCGATACGGTGAAAAAATCCCCCGCCAAGGAAGCGGGAGTGAAAAGCGGCGATCGCCTGATCAGAATTAATGGCAAACCCACCGCTTTAATGACCCTAGAACAGGCAATGGAGGCACTACAGGGAGAAGTGGGTACTAGCGTTAGTTTACAGCTTGCCCGTCCCGATCAAGGGGTATTTGAAGTGACTTTGACCCGGGTAGATATCGAAATCCCCTCCGTTAGCTATACCCTTAAACAGGAAGGTGGGGTGAAAGTTGGTTATATTAAACTGGATGAATTTAGTTCCCACGCAGCCGAACAAATGAAAGAGGCGATCGAGGAATTAAGTCAACAACAGGTATCCGGCTATGTTCTCGATCTGCGGGGCAACCCCGGCGGGTTACTATTTGCTAGTGTCGATATCGCTCGTATGTGGATGAAACAGGGCAAAATCGTTAGCACTATCGATCGACGGGGCGGAGATCGCCAATTTATCGCCAATAACACCGCTATTACCGATTTACCCCTAGTAGTCTTGGTTAATAAAGGTTCAGCGAGTGCCAGCGAAATCCTCGCCGGAGCGCTAAAAGAAAATGGCCGGGCGACTTTAGTAGGTACATCGACTTATGGCAAGAGTACCGTCCAATCGGTACACACCCTTTCCGATGGTTCTGGATTAGCGGTGACAATTGCCCGTTATTATCCCCCCAACGGCGAAAATATCTACAAAAAAGGCATTAAACCCGATGTGCAGATCGAGTTAACCCAAGAACAACAGCTGCGCTTCCGGGATGATCCTTCTTTGCTGGGAACGAAGGATGATCCCCAGTACCAACAGGCGATCTCACTCCTACAATCCCATAGTGTTAAACGTCCAGGCACTGGCAATCTCAATAACCCTTTGAGTAGTCGGGCCGAATAATCGTCCTAGAAAATCTGGGGAAACGGCGACTGTTTCGGCGAAATGGCGATTCTAGAACAGCCTTTAAGGCCTTTAACAGCGCTCTCTCTCGCTCCCGTGCAGTTGCTGGTGATTCCCCCCCCAAAGATTTCTGCAGCTACAAATTCTGCAACTAAGCATAATACGCATTATAAAACTGTATCGCTGGCTACAAATGCTTGATTATTCGCCAAAAAGTAACCTGATCAAAACCTCACACCCTGCTCTATAATTCCCGACGACCTTCTAAAGCTCTCGCTAAAGTTACTTCATCAGCGTATTCCAGATCGCCGCCCATGGGCAACCCGAAAGCGATACGGGTAACTTTAGTGAAGGGTTTCAGTAAACCCCCGATATACAAAGTCGTGGTTTCCCCTTCGACACTGGGACTGATAGCTAAGATAACTTCCTGAATTTTTTTCTGGCTGACTCTGGTGACTAAAGACTGTATATTTAATTGATCCGGTCCAATCCCATCCATAGGTGAGATAACACCCCCTAAAACGTGATATTTGCCCGAATATTCCCTAGTTTTCTCCAAAGCAATCACATCTCTGGAGTCAGCTACCACACAGATAGTCCCCGTTTCCCGGTTGGGATTGCGGCAAATTTCGCAGATCGGTTCGGCCGAAAGATGAAAACAAACCTGACATAATCCTACTTGTTTTTTGGCTGCTACGATCGCCTGGGCCAATTCGATCGCATCTTGTTCCGGTCGTTTGAGAATATACAGGGCCAAACGTTGGGCGCTTTTGGGTCCGACTCCGGGTAATTTTTGTAACTGCTCGATCAAACGAGCTAAAGGCGGTGTATAAATAGCAGTTAATCCTCTTATCAGTTATCAGTTATCAGTTATCAGTTATCAGTTATCAGTTATCAGTTATCAGATTTGAGTTTTCAAGTGAGCAGTGTTACATGGAAGTTTCCTGCTGTCTTTTCACTGTTTACTGCTCACTGTTTACTAACTAAGACCTTTTTGGTAAACGGACATCGATAACACTGGTGTTGAAATTATAATTATCTCCTTCCAACTCGATTAAAGTGCCAATTTTCACCTTTTGACCGCCAACAACCGCACCAGTGTCGGTAACTTCCGCTTGACCACTGAGAGTCATAATCATATCTTGAGAATAGTTTTCCGTGCGGGGATCCGGTAGGACTTTCACACTACCATCCGGCTGCGGAACTAAGACATTTCTCGATAAAGGTTTAACATTTTTTATATCCACTTGACCGGCCGGTTGATTACGAATAACAATATTAGTTTTCTTCTCGGTATTGAATTGATTAATCAAAGCATTGGGATTGAGAACACTTAAACCCCGGACAATAACATCCACTTCTATGGGTTCTTTGGTAACTTGAGCGATCGTACTTTTACCACTTGTCCCCGGTACAACAAAAATACCGATAATTGTCAATAAAATTACTAAGGCCGCTCCGATATCAAGCAAGCTAAATTTACCGAATAAACGTCCTTTTGAGTCTAATAACTGCATAGCCTTGAATTTATATAGATGACTATTCCTAGAGATCGAGCCTAGAGAGTAAATTCTATCACGATCGGAATCTTGGTCGCAGACAGGAAGTCTGACTTAAGATAGAAGATCGGAGTCTCACACGGAGCGATCGATAGACAATGGCGGGTAAAACTCAACTTAAGAAACAAGAAAAGCAATTATCTCCACTCGATCTGACCCCTTCTGACGGTAACAACCTCGAAAAAGTTGCCCCCGTTAAACATTGGTCGATCGAAGATAGCGAAAATCTCTATCGCATCCAAGGCTGGGGAGAACCCTATTTCTCGATCAATGCCGCAGGAAATATTACCGTCTCGCCCCAGGGAGAAAGGGGCGGTTCTTTGGACTTATACGAGTTAGTTTCGGCGATTAAGCGGCGAAATATCGGTTTACCCCTGCTAATTCGGTTTAGTGATATTTTGGAAGACCGGATCGAGCGCCTAAATGCCTGTTTTAACCGAGCGATCGCCCGTTATAATTATCCCAATGTCTATCGCGGTGTCTATCCGATCAAGTGCAATCAACACCGTCACATCGTCGAGTCTTTAGTGCGTTTTGGTAAACCCTATCAATTTGGGTTGGAGGCTGGTTCAAAACCTGAGCTAATGATTGCTTTAGCTACCCTAGAACCTGCCTTAAACGGCAAAAATGACAAAACACAACCCTTGCTAATTTGTAACGGCTATAAGGACAAAGAATACCTGGAAACTGCTCTTTTGACCACTCGTCTCGGTCATCGGCCTTTGATTGTCATCGAACAATTGGAGGAATTATATTTAACCCTGCGCGTCAGTCGTCAGTTAGGAATTGCCCCACATTTGGGAGTGCGTGCGAAACTGGGGACAAAAGGGGTGGGCCGTTGGGGATGTTCCACGGGAGACCGGGCCAAATTCGGTTTAACCGTCCCGGAAATCTTAACGGTGGTGACGGAATTAGAACAAGCGGGGATGTTAGATTGTCTGCAACTGCTGCACTATCATATCGGGTCGCAAATCTCCGCTATTAGCGTCATTAAGGATGCCATTCGCGAAGCTAGTCAGATTTATGTGGAATTAGCGAAATTAGGGGCAAATATGACCTATCTCGATGTGGGGGGTGGTTTAGGGGTGGATTACGATGGCTCAAAAACTAACTTCTACGCCTCAAAAAACTACAATATGCAGAATTATGCCAATGATATCGTGGCTGAGGTCAAGGAAGCTTGTGAAGATGCCCAGATTTCACCCCCAATTCTCATCAGTGAAAGTGGCCGGGCGATCGCTTCTCATCAATCGGTGTTAGTCTTTGATATCTTGGGAAGTAGCGAGGTTCCCCAAAATCCCCCCGATCCCTGCAATGGGAAAGAACACCTCATCCTCCGTAATCTCTGGGAAACCTACACGGGTATCGATGAGCGCAATTATCAGGAAGCTTATCACGATGCGGGACAGTTCAAAGAGGAGGCGATTAGTCTGTTTAATTTCGGTTATCTCAGTCTCAAAGAACGAGCTAGAGCCGAACAATTGTACTGGGCTTGTTGTCACAAAATTCTGCAAGTGGCCCGACAAGAGGATTATGTTCCCGATGACTTGGAAGACTTAGAGCAAATTATGGCCTCAATTTATTATGCCAATCTCTCGGTTTTTCAATCAGTTCCCGATAGTTGGGCGATCGATCAACTATTTCCAATTATGCCGATCCATCGTCTTGATCGAGAACCTACTCAAAGAGGAATTCTCGCCGATTTAACCTGTGATAGTGACGGGAAAATTGCCCAGTTTATCGATTTGCGCGGGGACATAAAATCAGTTTTAGAATTGCATCCGTTGGAGTACAAAAACGGTAAACATTCTCCAGAACCCTATTATCTAGGAATGTTTTTGGTGGGTGCTTATCAAGAGATTATGGGCAATTTACATAATCTTTTTGGCGATACTAACGTGGTACATATTCAGATGAGTCCCAAGGGGTACGATATCGAGTATCTAGTCAAAGGAGATACGATCACGGAAGTATTAAGTTATGTGCAGTATTCTGCGGAAGACCTGTTAGAAAGAATTCGTCTTCGTTGTGAACAAGCTTTGCAGGAAAATCGCATGACTGTGGAAGAATCCCAGTTACTACTACAGGATTATGAACGCAGTTTGCGACGTTATACCTATCTAGTGGGTGGGGATTAATAGAGGTTACTTGTGGGGGAAATTTAGCTCATTTTCCCTTTTTAAAGCATTGATCGCAGAATTTTGGGCTAATGCTACCTCTGGTAGTACATTTATATGTATTTTCTCACTCCTTTCTTGCCGTCCCGCAGGAGGGAAGCGACATCAACATCTATTTCGTAAAAATTTAGTTACAAATACTTTGCGATTTGTGTCAATAACTTGCTACCTGCTACTTTTGCTACAGGAAATAGGTTACAACCCACATTCCGCATTTCTTATCATTCAATTGATAATTTGATAATTATTACTAATACATTGCTTACAACCCATTGGCAGGAAGGATTATAGCTACAATTATTGATTTTCATCAAGGTGATGTAAAAATATATAAGAATATAT
>NZ_JAQMSY010000208.1:0-55286 GCF_028329095.1 Microcystis sp. CS-574 | reverse complement strand
CATCTCCGACCTATTCAAGACAATCAAAAGATTAGCAACTTAACGGCTGAGAGGCGCAACATTTTGAGATTTTTTCCCAAACCTTGCCAGGAATATTATCTCTTATCTTGACCAGATGGATTGATTTCAAGGGGTAATAAAACTTAAGCACTACTCGAACATCTCGCCGCTAGATGTTAAGTCTGATTGCCCAGCCATTCTCAACAAGCACTGTTTATTGAGAATTACTGGGGGAACCCTGAAATTTTCGGCTTAGTTGCCGGCAGCTTGCCGCCAACTAAGGGACTTGCGCTTTGATAATGTACCATCTGGCTGGTCTGGTTCTTCTACAGAGCGATTTTCTGGCTGGGATATTATTCCTACGCAAGTCCCTTAGTTATTAAGCTGACTTCTTTGTGCCTCAGTATTGCTAGAATTGCCTGACATCGGAGATGGAGAGCCAAACTAAGGTAATCTGATTAATAGAGTCCCAAAATTACTGATTAGCCCCAGCATTACCCCCATTCTTCGCCATTATCGGCCGGTAATTCCTCACCCCTCACTCCTCAATTCTTTTCTCAAATATGACTGCGATCGCTGTTCAGATAACTTCTATTTTACCCGCCGACACGACGGTTATAGCTTGGCCACAAGTGCCAAAAGAGGAACAAGAAAGATTATCAAGGGCCATTAGGGGCAAAAGTCCTGAAATTATAGTCTATCCCGCTAATACGGCCGCTTTAGCCTCTCTGGTGCGTTTTGCCAACGAAAATCGTCTGTCTTTACTGGCCTACGGTCAAGGCAGTAAATTAGATTGGGGTGGATTAGTCCAGTCACCCGATATTTTAGTCAGTAGCCAAAATCTCAACCAGATTATTGACCATGCTAGGGGAGATTTAACTATAACCGTGGAATCTGGGCTTAAACTAGCGGATTTACAGGCTTTTTTGGCTTCTAGCGGTCAATTTATTCCTCTTGATCCCAGTTACGCCGATAATGCCACGATTGGCGGTATTATGGCCACGGCCGATGCCGGAACATGGCGGCAAAGATACGGTGGAGTCCGGGATCTGATACTAGGATTCTCCTTTATCCGTCACGATGGCGAGATTGCTAAAGCTGGAGGGCGTGTGGTCAAGAATGTGGCGGGATACGACATGATGAAGCTATTTACGGGTTCCTACGGCACTTTGGGGATTATCGATCAAATTACCCTGCGACTGTATCCCGAAACCCCTAACTCAGAAACCCTGATAATCACTGGAAATAGCGAAAATATTAGCAAATTGAGTCAAGTTATTCGGCAATCGTCCCTAACTCCCACCGTGGCTGAATGTTTAAACCCAGGGATGACGCAAGCACTAGGATTAGGGGAAAAAGTCGCTTTACTGCTGCGTTTTCAAAGCATTCCCGAAAGTATTAGCGAACAATCGCAACAGGTAAGTTATTTTGGGCAACAGTTAGATTGTCAGACTAATTATTATCGGGATGAGGAAGAAATTTCTCTATGGCAAAGATACCGAAAAACAATCGATAATTATGACCAAGAGGGCAATTTTTTCGGCAAAATAGGATTATTACCCAGCAGTTTAGCTCTAGTTATCGACCAAATTAACGGACTAGCCTCGATTAATATTAGTAGCGGCGTGGGTAAAGTTATCTTAAAATCGGAGGAAAATCTTGACAAAATTCGCTCTTTATGCCATGACAATCAGGGTTATTTAACGGTGTTAACCGCACCTCCATCGCTAAAAGAAAAAATTGAACCTTGGGGCTATACAGGTAACGCGATTACCATGATGAAAACCCTAAAAACTAAATTCGATCCTCAAGGTATTTTTAGTCCTGAACGCTTTCTTAACAAAATCTAATTAAAAATTATGCAAACCTCCGAACATTCCCTTAACTTTCAAGAATTAATCGACCAAAAAAATCAAGGATTTGACCCCAAAAATCCCCCCGCTCAAGAATTAATCGATAGTTGTGTTCACTGTGGTTTTTGTCTATCTACCTGTCCCAGTTATCGAGTCATTGGCAAAGAAATGGACTCCCCCCGGGGCAGAATTTATCTGATGAATGCCATCAATAAAGGGGAAGCGGTTTTAGACGAAACCACTAGCCAACATTTTGATACTTGTTTAGGCTGTTTAGCCTGTGTTAGTACCTGTCCATCGGGAGTACAATACGATCAATTAATCGCCGCAGTTCGTCCGCAGGTGGAACGCAATCAACCCCGCAGTTTTAAAGATAAAATTATTCGTTTTCTCATTTTTAATCTCTTTCCCTATCCCGTCCGTCTCAAATTATTTTTACCTTTCCTCTGGTTATATCAAACCCTAGGATTACAAACCCTAGTCAGGAAATCGGGTATCTTAAAAATGCTCTTTCCTCGTCTAGCGGCCATGGAATCAATTTTACCCAAAATTACCCTAAATTCTCTGTTTAAAAACTATCCCGATGTTATTCCTTCCCAAACGGAAAAACGCTATCGGGTAGGGGTGGTTTTAGGTTGTGTGCAGCGCCTCTTTTTCTCGCCAGTAAATGAAGCGACAGTGCGGGTTTTAACTGCCAATGGTTGTGAAGTGGTTATCCCAAAAACCCAGGGTTGTTGTGCCGCTTTACCCGCACACCAAGGACAGGAAAAACAAGCACAAAGTTTGGCCAGACAAATGATTGATAGTTTTGCAGAAACCGAGGTTGATTATATTATTATCAACGCGGCGGGTTGTGGTCATACTCTCAAGGAATATCATCATATTTTAGCCGATGATCCTGAATATAAAGATAAGGCTAAGGAGTTTGTGGCTAAAGTACGCGATGCCCAAGAATTTTTAGCCGCAGTGGGGTTAACTGCTGATTTATCCCCGATTACCGAGACAGAATTAACCCTAGTTTATCAAGATGCCTGTCATCTTTTACACGGACAAAAAATCTCGGTGCAGCCACGACAATTATTGCAAAAAATCCCCAATATTAACTTAAAAGAACCTATCGATGCGGCTTTGTGTTGTGGCAGTGCCGGAGTTTATAATATGCTACAGCCAGATACTGCCGATGAATTAGGTCAGCAGAAAGTACGCAATTTATTAAATACTGGGGCTGCGGTGATTGCTTCTCCTAATCCGGGTTGTTCCCTACAAATTAAAAAACATCTACAATTACAGGGAAAAGATACACCCGTTATTCATCCCATCGAATTATTAGATTATGCGATTCGCGGGCTGAAAATTGGCTAACTCCCACCATTTGAGTTGTGTTAGTGGTGTCAGGGAAGCAAAAGAAAACCCCACAGACAAAGACCCTGTAATGATAGAATCGACAATGGCGACAGCTTGGCCATTAGTATTTTTTGCGTCGGACTAGCAGGAGATAAAAGCGTGACCTTTAAGATTGGTTTACTCGGTTTCGGGGTTGTGGGGACGGGAACAGCGAAAATCCTCCTCGATCCTTTTGGTCGTCATCCCGTACTCAAAGAGATTACCATTGGACGAGTGGGAGTTAGATCCCTAGATAAACCGAGAGAAATCGAGCTTTCTCCCCAACTGTTGACCACTGACCTAGAATCGATCGTTACTGACCCCGAAATTGATATTATTGTCGAATTATTGGGGGGTTTGGAACCGGCACGCTCTTTAATTCTCCAAGCAATCGCATCGGGAAAGCACGTTGTTACGGCAAATAAGGCGGTTATTGCCCGTTTTGGCGATGAAATCTACGCCAAGGCCAACGAAAAGGGGGTTTATGTCCTCCTAGAAGCGGCCGTGGGTGGTGGAATTCCCGTCATTAAACCCTTAAAACAATCCCTCGGCGCTAATCGCATCAGCAGCATCATGGGAATTGTCAACGGCACAACTAACTATATTCTCACGGAAATGAGCCAAAAAGGGGCAGATTTTAGCGAAGTTCTGGCCAAAGCTCAGGAATTAGGCTATGCAGAAGCGGATCCCACTGCGGACGTGGATGGATTCGACGCGGCCGATAAAATCGCTATTTTAGCCTCTCTGGGTTTTGGAGGTCGGGTAAAACGGGAAGATGTTTACTGTGAAGGTATCCGGCAAGTTAGCGCCGTCGATATCGCCTACGCTGATAGACTGGGATTTGTGATTAAATTATTAGCGATCGCAAAAGATACGGTTAAGGAGGATTCCGATACCCTAGAGTTGCGGGTTCATCCAACCCTAGTACCGAAAATCCATCCCCTCGCTAATGCTAACGGAGTCTATAACGCTATTCTGGTCGAGGGGGAACCCTTGGGACAAGTGATGTTTTATGGACCGGGTGCCGGTGGCGGACCGACGGCCAGTGCAGTAGTATCGGATGTGATGAATATCGTCGGAATTTTAAAAAGTAGTGGCAAAACCAAGGAACTTGACCCGCTTTTAAGCTGTATTCACCAGCATTATTGTCAAATCGCCCCGATGGAGGATTTATCGACCCGTTTTTATGCTCGTTTTCTCTGTCGCGATGTGCCGGGGGTAATCGGTCATTTAGGTATGGCTTTCGGCGACCATGGGGTTAGTCTAGAATCCGTGGTACAAATTGGTATTAGGGGTGATTTAGCCGAAATTGTCGTTGTCACCCACGATGTACGCGAGGGCAATTTCCGCAACGCTTTAGCAGCCATAGAGTCTTTAGAAGCTATTGACAGTATTCCTAGTATTCTCCGGGTTTTGTAATTATAGAGATCGCTTTTTTTATGGACATGGGTCGGAGAATCAGAAGTGAGAAAAGTTGGCTAAGTTTGACCAGCACAATTTTGTTTTTTTGTCTAGGTTTTTTGGGCTTAAATCAAAAATTAATTTTTGCCCAAGGGTCTGATAATGTTTGTCCCCTACCGATTTTATCAAGGTTACAACGCCATAAAATCCAAGCGGGAGAAACGATCGCCTCCATCGCCGAAAAATACGCTCTCATCCCCGCAACGATAATTAAACTCAATCCGACTATTCTCAAAAATGGTCTGGCCCCCGTGGGGAAAGAAATCTTTATTCCCCCGATGAACGGCATTCGCATCGAAGCACCCAAGGGTTCCACTTGGCGAGATTTAGAAGCGGCCTATGGTATTCGTGCAGATATACTCTTTGAGCTTAACGGTTGTGGTCGCCGGCCGACAATAGTTTTTATCCCCGGCACCAATTGGTCCGCCGCCGGCAAGCGATCGGATTATACTGGATTAAGTTCTTATCCCTTACCCTTGGCCAGTAGTGCTGGCCTAATCTACGGTTGGCAAAAAAGCCCCACGGAACAGAAAAATCTCTTTCATAGTGGTGTTGATCTTCTCGCCCCAATTGGTACACCCGTTCTAGCCGCCGAGGATGGTCTCGTGATTTATGTGGGTCAGGAGGGGGCCTATGGTAATTTGGTAGTAATTAATCATTTAGGTCGCCGGCAGACCCGTTATGCCCATTTAAGCAGGGTTACAGTGAGAATTGACCAACGGGTACGAGCAGGAGACGTTATCGGTGCGGTTGGCACCACGGGACAACCGGATATTATTCCCCCCCATCTTCATTTTGAGGTGCGCTTAGATACTCCCGTCGGTTGGACAGCGCAGGATCCGGCTTTGCATTTGCCCCAAATCGACCCGCAATCAAGTCAAAAGTAACCAGTTAAGGGACTTCCAAAAAATAAACTATTCATTCTCGGAGTGTGAGAGGGAGGGGTCGATGATTGCCCCCTCCTTCCCGATTTTGTAGTAGAATTAATCCTGTACATTATTAATCAAGTTTTTCCTTTTAAGTGTATATGGAATTAACTGATTCCCTCAAGAAATTGCTCAGTGAAACTGCACTTCAATTAAAAGATGCAACTAAAAGAAGATTCATGGCACAAACAGTCTTAGAATTGGGCTAGAAAACCCTTGGAATGGGAGTATTTTAGATGAAATCGAAACAGCCTTTAAATTCGCCCAAACTATGACTTGAAAAGGAAAACACCCGATTGTTAAGTTGATTACTGAAATTTACAAAAAGGAGTAAAGCTTGCTAAAAAAGCCAGGGAAAAAATTGAAGAAAAAATCGAACGTCTCCCAGAATTAACGAATCAAGACTTTCCCAATTTGGGCCAATGGTTTATTGATATCTATTATGATAAGACCTGGTTTGTATTTAACTAAGATGGTTGGCTAAAAACTGTCTTTGATTCTTTAACTTGTCCTTTTTATACTCGAAAAAGCTCGGAAGTATAAAAGTTTATGCTGCCTATTTTTTCGGAAAAATAGGTTGTAATGGAAGACTCTTTGTTTTCCTAGACAAAAATAATTACTTTTTCAAAAAAACACTTTTCTATTTTTTTGTTGGGTATTTTATTCTCTGGAAGTCTCTTATTTGCCTAAAACAAAACCCCACCATGGGTGGGGTTTCGGGTTTAATTTAGGAAATCCTAGAAGGTAAAGGTTCCGCGAAGGGTGCCAATCCACTCGTTACCAGTGCCTTTGAACTGTTCAGGTGCAGAAATCCAGATGACACCGGGGGTGATAGAAATATTGTCGGTGACTTGGTACTTGTAGAACAATTCAACGTGGTAGGGAACAATGTTAGATACTTTCAGACCCATTTCCCGGAAGCTTAAGTGACCAATGTAGGGCTGCGCACCAGCAAACAGACCTAAGATATTTCCTTCTTTACCTAAGTCGGGGAAGGCAATACCAGCACCGTAGGTCCACACTTCCGCATCACCGAGACCGAGTAAGCGCACGGTGGAGTAGGAACCGAAGGCACTCAAGCTGGCGAAACCAATATCTACCGCACCGGTTAAACCGTAGCTATTGGATACTTTGGCTCCGAAGTTGAAGAAACCGACTTCATCCTGTAGGGTTACGTCTCCAGGAGGGTTGCCGTTGACGTTGAGCAGGGTATTTAACTGAGTTTGGGAAAGGTTAGCGGCGGAACTTCCCGTCACACCGAAGGAACCACCGTTACCGAAGATGGCGGTATCGGCACCTTGGTAGGCATTAACGTAGGTGAAGCCGACGTTGAGGAAGTTAAAGAGGTTAGCGTTAATCTGTGCTAAAGCGGCGTAATCCCCGTTAAAGAGACCATTACCCGGGTTAGGATTGGCCGCAGAACTAGAGCCACCACCACCGGCTAAGTAACCCAAGGATAGGGAGGTCGGACCGACAATGCTTTGGAGGAAGCCTAACTGTAGGCTAACACCAGCCCCAGAACCACCACCGATACGATAGATGGGGTTTTCAGAAGCGAAGGTAGATAGCGCACCATTACCACCGTCGAAGTCTTCAAAGAAGGGATTAGTGGTGGGAACGAAGTCATTCCAAATACCGCCCCAAGCGGCAACATAGGTATTGAAGCGACCAAAATAACCTAAGTCAATCGGGGTGTAGTAGGCCAACCAGTCAAGAACCACATCGCTACCGTTACCCGCAGCGGTCCAAGTTTGGAACAGGGAAGGGCTTTGCAGATTATCGAATCTGACGGAAGCGGGATCACCATTTTGTAGTGTGGTGGTCGATTTGTAATCAAATCCGAAGGGAGTGGCACTACCCGCCGCTAAACGAGTTTTCAGTACGTCCTGACCGGTGAAGCTCGTGTTTAAAACTAAACGAGCGCGGTATTGCATGGCGGCCTGGGATGCGGGGCTACCAGCACCAACCGTATCGGTGACAGCGAAGATGACTTCCCCAGCTAATTTGGTGGTGGTGGAGAATTGATTATTTTCGAGGAAAGACACCCGGCTTTCTAAGTTATCAACTCTAGCTCCCAAGGCTGCTAATTCAGCTTGGAACTCGTCCATCAAGCGCTTGAGAGCGTCTAAGTCTTCCTTGAGGACGTTGACACCATCTTGAATTAAACGTTCCATCACGTTTAAGCAAGCGTTTAAACCAGCCGCAAACTCCCAACGGGTTAAAGCTCGGTCACCCCGGAAGGTGCGATCGGGATAACCAACAATACAACCATAGCGCTCCACAAGGCTTCTTAGGGCTTCATAGGCCCAGGCGGTGGGGGAAACATCCCGCAGTTGGTTAACGCTGGTGACTTGATCGATGGTATTGCCTTCCACGGGTACGGACTGTCCTTCGTTACCGTACTGTTCGATCTGATTGAGTAGTTCGCCAGTTCCTGCACCGGTGTTCTGAACTTGAGCGATTTCTAGATTGTTAAATTCGGTAGAAACACTGGTAGATTTGACGGGATCGAAGCTACTAGCATTAGCGGAAGCTACTAGGGTAGCCCCTAAAATCGCTGGGCTAACCAGCAATGATTTCCAGAACATTCTTAACATGATGGTTTTTTCCTCACACCTTATAGGTTGACTACACAGTTTGATCACGCATATAGCCTTACTATTCTTTTGCCATTATACACGATTTGATTGCTTAGGGAAAGATGCGATCTCATTTTTTCCCTTGACCGGTTGACAAAGTGGCCACCCTGTTGATCCTAACGGTACTTAAACAAAAACTAAAGTAGGTTAAAATCCTTACAGAGAGAAGACTTAAGCTCAAATAACAGCCTCATTTAGACGAGTCGGGCAAGGTTCTGTAATTTTGATAACGACGACTGAACTGAGTTGTCGTCAGGTTAATTGATGATTTCTGTAGTGGCACTCTTAATATGGAGTGATGTCTAATGGGCAAAACTTAACGCCGATAAAAACAGAGACAAAACCATGAAAAAAAGAAAGATAGCCAATACACTGCGTAAAGCCTTGCTAGAAGATGGCAAGATGGAACGCGCTCTTTATGAATACGAATTAGAAGAACACCTAGACTACTGGTACAAAGGCCTCAAGTCCGACCGTGATCAGTTTGTCTTTGCCATCACGGAAAACTCCGGTCACGTGGCAATGGTATTGATTACGCCAGATAAAACTATCTACGTCAATGAGGAGGCGCGAGAGAAACTCTCCGAATTCTGGACAAAAGCTTATAGAAATAATATAAATCGATTAATTCCCATGATGGCGGACAATTTGGCCAATGATATTATCTCGGTGACAGGCGTTAAAACGGTGTCCCCCAACCAGAAGCGGCGCTGGGTTAGTTTGCGCCCGTAGAGTTAAAGTGAAGAGATGACGAGAAACCCTGAAAAACTATCCGCCCTTACCAATTGCTCGGTAAGGGCGGTGTAGCGGGTCATCGGAATCGACACCAGACTGCCGGAAGGAACTCCAGCTAGTCTAAATCTTGTTTAGACGTGGGGGTCTAGAGAACAGCCCCGGCGCACAGCCGGCTATTGTCGATTAGGAGACCCATGCTTTTACTACTTTCTACCATCGACATCACCTCCTGTATCCCTGAACGGATTGATTATTAAATTTGTCTGCAACTAGCTTAACGCAGCTGTTCGGAAAAAATCAAGGCCGGCAGCTAAAAATTTTTTCGGCAGGCCCAGATTAGCCCCAAAATGTAGGTGGAGATAGGAAGCGTGCAGATTCTTACCTTGCCACCCTTCGCCATTGATGTCACTTTTGGGGAATGCTTGCAGTTGATAAATCGGTGCGTCGCTCACCCCGCTTAATTGGGAGCGATGGAATTCATGGCCGCGCACTGGTTGACCTGCTTTGAGCAGGATCGTCTCCTGTTGGGCGATGGCTTGTCGATAACCTAGGGTTAACTTCGGAGACATTATAGCAGATTGGGGGATTATTTGCAACATAGAATGATTTTTTTGCTCAAAATCAACTATTTTGTCACATAAATACATTAATCCGCCACATTCGGCGTAGGTGGGAATTCCAGATGCGATCGCTTTTCTCACCTGAGTTAAGACGGGGGTGTTAGCGGCTAATTCCGGGGCAAAGATTTCGGGAAAACCGCCACCAAAGTACAATCCTTGCAGGTTTTCGGGCAAATTTGCTCCTTGCAGGGGACTCCAAAAGATTAATTCTGCACCTAAATTGGCCAAAATATCGAGATTATCGGGGTAATAAAAGTTAAAAGCCTTATCTCTGGCAATACCGATACGGATAGGGGGAAAAAGCTTATTTGCTCCTGGGGGATTTTTCGGGTTCTCTTGGGGAGAAATAGTCAGTAAAGGCAAGAGAATGTCCCAATTAAAGCAGTTTTGGGCAATAGAGGCCAGTTGATCTTGCAGTTCCCTGATTTCTCCTAGTTCATCCCTGGGAACTAATCCTAGATGGCGATCAGGAATTGTCAGGGAATCTTGACGACGCAAAACCCCGACAATCGGCATATTGATGGATTCTAGGGCGGTTTGCAGTAATTGCAGGTGGCGATCGCTACCAACCCGATTGAGGATAACTCCGGCTAGATGGAGATTTTTGTCTAAAGATTGATAACCGCGGACAATAGCGGCGACAGAGGTAGATAAACGACTACAATCGATAACTAACAGCAGAGGAAGCCCTAAAATACGGGCAATATGGGCGGTACTGGCATAATCGGGAAATTGAGTATCGCTTAATTGAATACCATCAAATAGCCCCATTACCCCTTCAATCAGAGCATAATCGACATTTTGACAATGTTGGGCAAAACAGGTTTTTACATAGTCTTCAGAAGTTAAAACCGGATCGAGATTGCGACAGGGGCGACCGGTAAAATGAGTATGGAACATGGGATCGATATAATCGGGCCCGACTTTAAAAGATTGCACTCGATCGCCACGACTGATTAAATAGGCCAAGATTGCCAGAGTAATCGTCGTTTTACCGACTCCGCTTCTTTCTCCTGCGATGATCATTATTAGTTGTTTTTTTCGAGATCGAGCTAGACTTAATTAACCTGTTACACAATCAATTCTAAGGCTTGCCAACGGCTAATAGGGTCAATTTTGGCCGCTAACTGGTTCCTGTGTCAATCGACTTTTTTTATTAGCGGCGAAATCGATTTGACCACGTTTAGGATCATTGTCATCATCTCTAGACAACCAGCTATTGTTCTGACGTTCCCCAAAACCAGAGACTTCCTACCTGACAATTAAGATAACTTCTAGATTAGCTGACCAATTTTGTGTAGCTGTTAACTTTTGTAAAAAAAACATCGTCTGCATCCTATTGTACAGCTAGACTAAAAATATCTAGAAAAAGCAGTTAGATCGGCAAGAGAGAAAAGGTACAAACCCTGACTGGGAGATGAAGGGTAAATACGCAAATAAGCCTCAATTCCGCTCTAAAGTTGGCTTTACCGACAGCGAGAGACCAGATTAATCAGGGAAATATCGTCAGATAAACTAATCAATATAGCTTCTTAGGTGTCTGGGAGTGAAAAAGACAGAGAACGAGGGTTTTCTAGTTCCTATAACTGCACTAATCAGAGACCTAGAACTTACCTCTAAACCGACAACTGAATTATCAGGAGAATTGGGGTTATGCCGACTCTACACACGCTGACCAATGATAGTATCTCTTGTTCCTTGTCCGATCGCATGGAGAATGTCAATTTCCACTACGAATTAGAAAATCAAATTCATCCCACCTACGGCCTCGAAAACCTAGGCATGAAAAATCTCGGTCGCGTTTATCGCAATCTTTCCGTACCGCAATTAGTCGAACAGGCGATCGAACATCATGAGGGCGTTTTAGCCGATAATGGGGCTTTAGTGGTGGAAACGGGTAAATATACCGGTCGTTCCCCCAAAGATAAATTCATTGTCAAAGAAACCACCAGCGAAAAGGAAATCGACTGGAATCAGCATAACGCCCCGATTAGCGAGGAAAAATTCCAGCAGTTATACCGAAAAGTCCTCGCCTATGTGCAGGGAAAAGACCTATATATCTTCGATGGTTACGTCGGGTCCGATCCTAATTGTCGCTTTGGCGTGCGCGTTGTCACCGAAATCGCCTATCATAACCTCTTTGCCCATCAGTTATTCCTCCGGCCCAGTGCGATCGAACTAGCTGCCCATCAAACTGATTTTACCGTGATTGCCCTGCCGGGGTTACAGGGAGATCCCGAGGATGACGACCTGAACAGCGAAGCCTTTATCGTCCTCAACCTGGCAAAAAAAATCGTTCTCATCGGTGGCACTCGCTACGCTGGCGAAATCAAAAAATCCGTCTTCTCGATGATGAACTACCTGATGACCAAACAAGGGGTTTTACCGATGCACGGTGCCGCTAACATCGATAAACACGGTCATACAGCCCTCTTTTTCGGTCTCTCCGGTACGGGTAAAACCACCCTTTCCGCCGATCCTAAACGCAGCCTCATCGGTGATGATGAACACGGTTGGTCAGAAGACGGCATTTTTAACTTTGAAGGCGGTTGTTATGCTAAAACCATCCGTTTAAGTGCCGAATACGAACCCCAAATCTGGGCGGCGATTCAATTTGGCACTATTCTCGAAAACGTGATCCTTTCCCCCGATAATCGCCTTCCCGACTACGATGATGGACGTTTGACCGAAAACACCCGCGCCGCCTATCCCCTGCGTTATATCCCTAATTGTGCCGTATCTGGCATGGGAACCCACCCGAAAACTATTATCTTCTTAACTGCCGATGCTTTTGGGGTACTGCCACCAATCGCCAAATTAACCACGAACCAGGCGATGTATCATTTCCTCTCCGGCTATACTAGCAAATTAGCGGGAACGGAACGGGGAATCACAGCCCCACAGGTGACTTTTTCCAGTTGTTTCGGTCAATGTTTCTTCCCCCTCTCACCCCTCGTCTATGCCCAAATGTTAGGGGAACGTTTAGAACAACACCCCGAAACCTCCGTTTATCTGATTAATACTGGTTGGTCCGGCGGTCCCTACGGAGTCGGCGATCGCATTTCGATCAAACACACCCGCGCTATGGTTTCCGCCGCTTTAAATGGCGATTTAGAGGAAGTAGTTTTCCATCCTCATCCCATCTTTCAAGTTCTCGTCCCCGAAATTGTCCCAGGAGTTCCCAAAAAAATCCTCGACCCGCGACAAGCATGGCAAGATGGCGAATCCTACGACCTACAGGCGCGAGAATTAGCCCATCGTTTCGTGGAAAATTTCCGTCAATTTACCACTGCCTCCCAAGAAATCATTGCAGCCGGTCCAATTTGGGAATAACAGCATCAAGGAATCGGTTATCAACTATCAGTTAAAGTGAGATTTTCTCGCAGTTTAATTGCCGTCGGGTGTATTGGGGCAGCCTAATACACCAGCAATACTGCTATCTATTACCCATAGCTTGTCCGGCGAGATAACCAGTGGTCCAAGCGCTTTGAAAATTAAATCCCCCCGTAACTGCATCGATATCTAGTACCTCCCCGGCAAAATATAACCCCGGACAGATTTTACTTTCCATAGTTTTAAAATCCACTTCCTGAAGATTCACTCCCCCAGCGGTGACAAATTCCTCCTTAAACACCCCTTTTCCTTTGATTTGATATTCCCCTTGCTGTAATTCAATCATTAATCGATTGAGAGTATTTTTAGATAATTCTGCCCAGGGAGTTTCCGAGTTAACAGTCAAGTAACTTAATAAACTCTGCCAAAGACGCTTAGGTAACTGTTCAAAGGGACAATAATTAAAAAGTTTTCTTTTGGGATATTCACTTTTAGTTTGTAAGATAATTTCTCGCAATTTTTCAGGATGATAATCCCCTAACCAATTAATTATTAAAGGCATTCGGTAATGCTGCTCGTGAAGCACCCGCGCTCCCCAAGCAGAAAGTTTTAAAATAGCCGGGCCACTAACTCCCCAATGGGTAATTAATAAAGGTCCGATTTGTTCTAATTTACTTCCCCCAAGACGAACTCGCACTTTATCCACAGCAACCCCTAACAAATCTTTCAGACGAGCATCGGCAATTTGAAAGGTAAATAAAGAAGGGACAGGAGAGACTAAAGAATGACCTAAATCTTGAGCGGTGCGATAACCAAAAGGACTACTTCCCGTAGCAATTAAAAGCTTATCTGCCCTAATTTGCTCATCTCTTTTTAATTCAATCAAAAAACTTTCTTGCTGTTTTTTTACCGATTTAACTGGGGAATTTAGCCTTAAATTAACCCCAGCAAAAGTCGCACTTTCCCGCAGACAATTAACAATAGTTTCAGAATTATCGGTGCTGGGAAACATTCGCCCATCCGCTTCTGTTTTGAGTTTTACCCCCCGCAATTCAAACCATTTAATAGTATCTTGGGGTTGAAAACGACTAAAAGCTCCCCGTAGTGCTTTGCCACCGCGAGGATAATAATTAACCAATTGGGAAACATCAAAACAATGATGGGTGACATTACAGCGTCCCCCTCCCGAAATCCGCACTTTCGCCAGAGGTTCTTTTGCCGCTTCTAGGATAGTAACGCCAGCTTTGGGGTTAGATTCTGCCGCTTTAATTGCGCCAAAAAATCCCGCTGCCCCGCCACCAATTACGACTATTTGAGTCATATATCAAGGAAAAAGTTAAGTTTAAACCGCCAAAAATCGCTGAATGACTTCTTGACTTAATTCGCTCGTGAAACCGGAAGCAACAATTCCCCCTTTCTGCATGGCATAATATCGATCAGCTTGGCGGACAAAATGCAGGTGTTGTTCTACTAATAAAACGGCAATTCCTTTGCTGGCAACAATACGCCGCACCGCCGCTTCAATTTCGAGAATAATTGACGGTTGAATTCCTTCCGTGGGTTCATCTAAAATTAATAATTTTGGTTCCCCCACTAAGGCGCGAGCGATGGCTAATTGCTGTTGTTGTCCACCGCTTAAATCTCCTCCCATCCGCGATAACATGGTTTTTAAAACGGGAAATAAATCGAAGATTTCTTCGGGAATTGTGGCATTTTTTCTTTTTGTGGGTAAAGCTTCCAAACCGAGAATTAAATTCTCTTTTACCGTTAAACGGGGAATAATATCCCTACCCTGCGGCACATAACCCAGTCCTAATCTGGCTCTTTGATCTGAGGTTTTATTAATCAGGTTTTCTTGCTCATAATTAATTGTTCCCGCTCGCGGTTTTAAGATACCCATCAAGGTTTTTAATAGGGTAGTTTTACCCACGCCATTACGTCCAATTAAACAGACCATTTCTCCCGCATTAATGTTAAGATCAACATCTCTTAAAATATGACTTTCTCCGTAGTAAACATTGAGATCAGATATGTGTAACATTGTCAACCCTTTTTAACTAATTTTAATCATTTTACTCTTTATTCTTCCGAGGAACCTAGATAAACTTCAATAACTTTCGGATCATTTTGAATTTGCTCCATATTCCCCTCACAGAGAACAGTTCCTTGGTGTAAAACCGTGACTTTGCGGGCAATTTGACGGACAAATTCCATATCGTGTTCAATGACAATAATCGAATGACTTTCCGCTAGATTTAATAACAAATTACCCACGTTTTCCGTTTCCTCATCGGTTAATCCTGCCACGGGTTCATCTACTAGCAGTAAATCTGGTGACTGGGCCACTAATTGACCAATTTCTAAGCGTTGTTTTTCGCCGTGGGAAAGTAAAGAAGCGGATAAATCAGCTTTAGCAGTTAACCCGATAATTTCCAATAAACCAATAACTTTTCTGCTATCTTCTAGCGGAGGACGACCGAAAAGAGTTGAGAAAACATTTTTATTGCGATTACTAACTAAATCGAGATTTTCTCGGACAGTTAGATTTAAATATACCCTAGGAGTTTGGAATTTGCGACCAATACCTAAACGAGCGATCGCAAATTCGGGAATTTTGCGGAGATCTCGACCTTTAAATAATACCCGTCCGATGGTGGGTTGCACTTTCCCCGTAATCACATCTAAAAAAGTGGTTTTTCCCGCACCATTGGGACCGATAATCACCCGCAATTCTCCCGTATCCATACTGAAATTAAGATTATTGAGAGCTTTAAAACCCCCAAAACTAACGGTAAGATTCTCGATTTCTAAGATTTTTCCAGTCATAATTTCTAAGAGGGAATTGGGAAGTATTTTCAGTGAACAGTCAGCAGTAATCAGTGAACTGAAAACTCACATCTGATAACTGATAACTGATAACTGATAGCTAAGATCACTTATGCTCTAATTCTTCTCTTTCCAGTTGCACTTCCGGAGCTTCCTCAATACTAGGATAGGTAATTAAAGTTTTGCGGAAACCAAAATGAGTCAGCAAACGTTTAATTCCACCGAGAAGACCATCGGGAAGCACTGTCACCACAATTAGGAATAGGGCCCCTTGGAAAAATACCCAGACTTCCGGAAATTGTTCGCTTAAAAAAGTTTGGGCTAGGCGTACTAATAAAGTACCGATAACTGCCCCCACGAGGGTAGCACGTCCCCCCACAGCCACCCAAATCACCATTTCAATGGAAAAAGCCACATCCATAGAGTTAGGAGTGATAATTCCCGTTTGCACGGTATAAAGGGCGCCGGCAACACCGGCAATCGCCCCAGAAATGGCAAAAACTAACACCTTAAACCAAGTAGGATCATAACCAGAAAAACGGACACGCACCTCATCATCGCGAATGGCGACTAACAAGCGCCCAAATCTGCCTGTAGTTAACCAACGACAGAGGAGATAAATAGCAAGTAAACAGACAATTGTGAGTAAATAAAAGGCCACTTGAACGGCATCGGAACCCACCAGCAACCCGAAAATTGTTTGGGTATCGGTTTTTAAGCCATTAGTGCCGTTAATTAACTTTTGTTGGCCGTTAAAAAAGTTAAAAAATACCAGTAAAGCCGCTTGGGTTAAAATCGAAAAATAAACCCCTTTAATGCGGTTGCGGAAGATTAAATAACCCAATAATCCTGCCACGATCGCTGGTACGATAATTAGGGCTAGAATTGTCAAAGGTAGGGAATAAAAAGGTTGCCAAATAAAAGGTAATTCTGTCACCCCGTAGAGAGTAAAAAATTCGGGCATTTGTCCGGGGGGTAACTGAAGATTTAGGTACATGGCCAAAGCGTAACCACCGAGGGCAAAAAAGATGCCATGACCAAGACTTAATAAACCCGTATAACCCCAGATTAAATCTATCCCCAAAGCAACAATAGCGAGGGAAAGAAATCGCCCCAATAAACGCAAGCGGAAAGCCGACAAAGCTAAGGGCAGTAACACCGCAAAGATGACCACTAAACCAACAATAACAGCGATTTCCGTGATTAACTTTTTCTTTTCCCGTTGTCGGGATTCGTTTCTAGTGATGGTTTCGGTAATCATAATCTATAACTCGGCAGTACGTCCTTTAGGAGGAAAAATTCCCGCAGGTTTGAATTGCAAGAAAGCAATAATTAAAGCAAAAATCATCACTTTTGCCATGCTAGTGGTGGAGAAAAAGGTGAAGAAATCCGTTAAGGGTTTTAGGGCTTCTACGGAACCAAAAATCAGAGCAAAAGTTCCCGAACCAATTAAATAATTAGCCACACCGATCGCCATAGCCGCGATAATAGTTCCCAGGAGATTACCCACTCCCCCCACCACCACTACCATGAAGGTATCAACGATATAATTTTGTCCCACGTTTGGACCGACGGAACCCAAAAAACTAATCGCACAACCGGCAACTCCAGCTAATCCCGAACCGAGGGCAAAAGTCAAAGCATCCACTTGATTTGTCGGAATGCCTAAACAGGCACTCATCTGGCGATTTTGGGTGACGGCACGAATGCGTAAACCCCAAGAAGATTTATTTAAAAACCAATAAGTCCCTAACAAACAAAGGCCAGTTAAAATGATAATAAATAGACGGGTGTAGGGCATTTGAAAACCGGGTAAAGGTAAACCTCCCCGTAACCAGGCAGGAGCCGTGACATCGACGTTTCTGGCACTAAACCAGGGTCGAGCGAGAACCGGATTAAAAGATAAAAGATAGCCTAATAATCCAGCGATAGCTAGGGATAAAGGCAGGGTGATACCAATAGCTAAATTGCGAATTCTCTCCCAATCTAGGCGACGACTTAACACCGTCATCGCCCCAAAAAATAACAGACAGAAAACTATTAAACTAATTACTAATAACCCGTTGACACTTCTGACAAATTGCTGCAGAATTAAGCTGACTCCCCAAGTGGCCAGCAGCGTTTCTAGGGGTCTGCCGTAGAGGAACCTAATCACCCCCCTTTCTAATAATAATCCCGCCAATCCCGACACTAAAAAAGCGATCGGTAGGGCGAATAAAACATAAGTATCAAAGAGAGAAATACGGAAAGCTTGAAAGACATTTAAAATATAAATATCTTCAAAACCTTTAAAGATATTCTGCACCACAAAAGTAGTATAAGCCCCTAACATCATTAACTCACCGTGAGCGAGATTAATCACCCCCATCAGTCCAAAGACAATCGCTAGTCCTAAAGCGGCCAGCAATAGCACAGAACCGATGCTAATACCATTAAACAATCCTTCCAATAATGCTGACACTTTTCGTTATTCCCCTGCATCTTTAAGCTTTAAAAAGTGGGGTGAGCAGTAATGCCCACCTCACTCTCGTTACTGTCTGGAAAAATTCCTAAAACTAGGATTTTTCCATTTTGAACTTACCGCCCTTAGCCGGATCCGTCCAGTCACAGGCAAAGCCCTTAGTTTCGGGGACAAATTGGTTCCAAGGTTGCGGATCCACTACCCCCGGAGTTGACCAAACGATGTCAAATAGACCATCATCTCTCACCTGACCAATGCGGACGGTTTTGGAGATATGATGATTGGGGAACATTTCCACCGGTCCTTCGGGAGCATCGAATTTTTGTCCCACGGCGGCGGCGCGAACTTTGTCGAGATCATCGGCGGTTGCCGCTTGTTCCACCGCTTGCTTCCAGAGATAGACCATAATATAGGCCGCTTCCATGGGGTCGTTAGTGACGCGATCGGGACCGAATTTAGCTCGAAAAGCCTCAACAAATTTTTTGTTAGCGGGGGTATCTACGGTTTGGAAATAGTTCCAACAAGCGTACTGACCGAGGAGATATTCCTTACCGATTTGTTTAACTTCTTCCTCGGCAACACTCACCGACATGACCGGATATTTATCGGGAGTTAAACCGGCCGCTTGCAGTTGTTTAAAGAAAGCCACGTTACTGTCACCGTTGAGGGTGTTGAAAATAACGCCACCATCGGGTAAAGCTTGCTTAATTTTGGTGATAATCGGGGTAACTTCCGTGTTACCTAGGGGTAGGTAGTCTTCGCCCACGGTTTCGCCGCCTTTCGCCTTTAACTGCTCTTTAATAATCGTGTTGGCGGTGCGGGGAAAAACGTAGTCGGAACCGACGAGGAAGAATTTTTTCCCTTTGTTTTCCAGCAACCAAGTGACTGCCGGCTCGATCTGTTGGTTGGGGGCAGCCCCAGTGTAGAAGATATTTCTAGAACACTCTTGACCCTCGTACTGGACAGGATACCAGAGCATATGGTTTTTGGCTTCAAACACGGGTAAAACCGCCTTACGACTGGCGGAAGTCCAACAACCGAAGACAGTCACAACTTTGTCCTGATCGATCAGTTTGGTGGCTTTTTCGGCAAAAGTTGGCCAATCGGAAGCGCCATCTTCCACCACTGCCTCGATCTGTTTACCAAGAACACCACCGGCGGCATTGATTTCCTCGATCGCCAGTTTTTCCGCATCAACCACGCTGGTCTCACTGATGGCCATGGTGCCACTGAGGGAGTGCAGAATACCCACCTTAATCGTCTCTCCAGAAGCCGGGGCGGGACTAGCAGCTGGGCTAGGACTAGCCGTGGGGGTTTGGTTTTGTCCACCACAAGCTTTTAACAGAATACTGGTTCCCAAAGTGGCAGAACCGTACAGGAGAAATTTACGTCGTCCTAAATTTGACATGATGATCTTGAACTAACCTCGCTGACAATATTAGCTACTTCACACGGACGTTTTTGCTGAGGAGATTTTCGGGAATCTTTCTACAAATATCTGTGTGATATTACGGCTAGGTTAGCAGATTTTTTGTGATTTTCGCTACTTTTTGGATATTTTTTGTAAGTTTAGCTACTTTTTTCCAAAAAATTAATTATTTTTCTGGAATTTGCCTCAGTTTTTTAGCTATCAGGAGGGAGTCATACTAAATCTGTTGAGTATAGGCTAGTTATGAGGATAGGCAAAAGGCAAGAGGCAAAAGGCAAAAGAGGGAATAGATAATCAGTCTTTAATAACCGGATTTAGTGTCATAATAACAGAATGGCCTCGCGTGCTTGGAAAAGGTCGCAAAACCGTTTTTTAGTAAGGCTTCCAGTAATATTCAGCCCAACCCAATTATCAATCCGAATCTGGCCAAAGCAGCCGGACAGCAAGCAGAGCAAAACCAATGGCCGCTATCGCTTTTAATATCTTAGCGGGGAATAACTGCGCCATACTGCCCCCCGCCAGGACTCCTAAGAAACTGGTGCAGATTAAGGCGGTAATTGAGCCAAAAAAGACAGCTTTGGGTGATTTGGAACTGCCACCGAGAGCGATCGCTACTAATTGACTTTTATCGCCTATTTCTGCCAAAAAAACCGTGATAAATGTCAGTCCGAATAATTGCCAATTCATAAATTCTAGGGAGATGGGAAGCTTTTTTCAGTGAACAGTAAACAGTAAACAGTCACACTGATCACTGATTGCTTAGAGAATATCGCCGATCAGTAAACCAGTGATCAAAAGGAGAAGAATAGCGACACCGATATCTAAGGTTTTGGGGGAAAGACGACGCGCAATCCAATAACCGATCAGGACACCGAGGAGACTGGTAGCGATTAAAGCGGTGGCTGCCCCGGCAAAAACCACCCAGGGGGATTGGGATTCGGCGCTGATCAAAAGGGTGGCTAATTGAGTTTTATCGCCGATTTCAGCAAAAAATATGGTTAGGAAGGTGGAACTAAACACCGTCCAAAAACTCCAAGAAGGTGGCTGATCTGGCTTTTTCTCGGTTGAGGCGATCGATTTGCTATCACTCATCGGCTAATTTAACAATATCGGGTTAAGCAATAATTTTCATACTTTTTTCATTTTAGCCCGACCGGTTTTCTGGCGATAGTTTCTGCTGTTGATTACGCTGTCTCCTTCCCCCAATAGTTAAAAAACCCTAGTCGATCGAGGTAGAGTTTCCATCCTAGAGTTTAATAATTATTAGACTAGGACGAGCGCAAATTGCTTGGAGGTATAGCCCCTATGGTAGAAAACAGAGATTATACTCTGATTATTGACAAAAGTGGCAGTATGTCCACTGCTGATAAACCCAGCGAGAAAACCCGTTGGCAAATTGCCCAAGAATCCACCCTCGCCTTGGCTAGAAAGTGCGAGGAATTCGATCCCGACGGCATCACTATCTATCTTTTTTCCGGACGTTTCCGACGCTATGATAATGTTACTTCCGATAAGGTGACACAAATTTATCAAGAAAATGAACCCATGGGGAGGACAGACCTAGCAGCTGTTCTCCAAGATGCCCTCGATAATTATTTTCAGCGCAAAACTGCCGGCAAAACTAAACCCAACGGAGAAACTATTCTGGTGATTACCGACGGAGAACCAGATGATCGCAAAGCGGTGATGCGTCAAATTATCGAAGCTTCTCGAAAACTCGATAGGGATGAAGAATTAGCCATTTCTCTGATTCAAGTAGGCCATGATCGACAAGCGACAGAATTTCTCAAAGCTTTAGACGATCAACTAGAATCGGCGGGGGCCAAATTCGATATTGTTGACACAATTACTATCGATGATATGGAAGATATGACCCTAGCGGAAGTTCTTCTCAACGCCATTACCGATTAATTTCTACCGGAGTAGGGGTGATATATCTTCACCCCTAATCAAGGAGGATTTAACTGCTAGTCAGGGCGACAAATTTATCTTTTTCTTCATCGGATAATTGATCGGATTGTCCGGTGATTTGTTTGTAGATTTTGAGATATTCCAAAGCGGATTTATACCAACTAAAATCTTGAGTCATTGCCCGTTGCTGTAGTTTTTGCCAATCCTGTTTATAACGGAAACTTTCCCAAGTCCGGATCATACAGGTAAACAGGTCTAAAGGTTCATAGCGATCGAAACTAAATCCTGTTCCTCTTTCCTGAATTGGGTCGTGGAAAGACACCGTATCGACTAAACCACCGGTGCGGCGTACCATGGGAATACAACCGTAACGCATGGCCATTAATTGGGAAATGCCACAGGGTTCAAAACGGGAAGGCATTAACAAAGCATCGGCCCCCCCATAGATGCGACGGGAAAGAGCATCACTATAGAGAAGATGCAGGGACATTCGCCCCCGGAAACGGGAAGTCATCTCCCATAGTTGGGTTTCATAATAGCGATCGCCTGTACCTAAAATAATCAATTGAGCATCAGTATAGGTGAGAAAGCGATCTAAAATTTGCATCACTAGATCAATACCTTTTTGTTCTACCAAACGCGTCACCATCCCCATGACAAAGGCATTTCTGCTGACCTGTAGCCCCACTTCTTCTTGCAGGGCAATTTTATTAGCCAGACGTTTTTCGATGGTTTCTGGGGTAAAATTCTGCTTAAGATAAACATCTTTAGCCGGGTTATACACCTCCGTATCGATGCCGTTGACAATGCCCACCAGATTGCCGGAAATATAGGACAATAATCCCTCTAAATTTTCGCCATAAATGGGGGTCTGTATTTGACGGGCATAGGTGGGAGAGACAGTCGTGACGCGATTGGCAAATTGAACCGCCGCGGCCATGGTATTATCGCCCTGCATATACCAAGGACACCAAGTCATTTTTTCTAATGCTTCGCGCCAAGGACCCTGGTAGGCGAGATTATGGATCGTAAAAACGGTACTAATATCGGGGTCTTGGTGCATCCAGACGGGAATCATGCCCGTATGCCAATCATGACAGTGAATAACTTGTGGTTTCCAGTAATTCCAAGCGAATTCCGCCGCACCATTGGCAAAAAGGGTAAATCGCCAGGCCTCATCTTCGCCTCCGTAGATACTGCGTCCAGAGAAAGCTAGATGACCAAAGAGGTAGAGAGGAATATCTGTATCGGGTAAAACCGTTTCATAGACTGAAAAATCCTGAAACATGGCGAATCCTGACCAAATGGGTTCGGAAGGGATGTCCATTTTTTCCTGAAGAAAACCGTAGTAAGGTAGAAAAATCCGCACATCATGACCTAGCTGACGCAAGACTTTCGGTAATGCCCCAATTACGTCCCCCATTCCCCCAACTTTGGCAATTGGAGCGGCCTCGGCACCCACAAATAGAATTCGCATACTCTTCCCGCTTCACTTGACGACGACAAGAAATTTTAACAGATAAACCCCCCCTAGCAGGATTTGCCAGCAGGTATTATCGGATTAGCCGAGATTTTTCTTTAACTAACCAGAGGGCCAACAAGGGACATAATCAGGGTTTGCGGCAAAAAGTTTTTCGGTGGGGGCAGGGTGTGGGGTGTGGGGTGTGGGGTGTAGGGTGTAGGGTTTTAGCGATTTTCATCTGGTCAATTACCTAATTTTCAGGGAAAAAGTACCTGAATTTTCCACCCGATCACTCCCAGATCTGGTACTTTTTGGTTTCCAAAAAGTCTAAAAGTCTTACCCAACAAGGTTTTTAGATTTATTGAGCAAGCCCCAATTAGCTGTTTTGGGCATTATTAAGTTTTTTAGGCTCTTTTTACCGCCTTTTTAGCAAATTTTAGCTGATCAGCACCGGTTCTGTCTCTGTCAAAGTTAAATCCACTCCTCTTCATCCCCTTTGTTTACCTCCCGATCTTCGTTTTGATCTTGGGCGGGGGGCGTAATAATCCGATAATTGACATCGTACACTTGATCGGCTTTTTCCCCGCGAGTCTGTTTGGCTGTGCGGTAACTATAGGAATAAACCGAGCCGGTTCGAGAACTGTCACTAAGAGGCTTGACAAAATTTGCTTTTTCCTCATCTGCAAGCCTAGACGAAAATTCTTCCCGATCCTGAATGGTCGTCGGTTTTTCGGGGGGTGTATCAAAATTCCAATCATCACCGCTATCTCTTTCCCAATCGTTACCCCGTGCAGACGGAGCAGTATCTTGAATATAGGTAGGTCGGGGAGATGGCGGTGGTACTGTAGGATTATTCGCTATACGAGGGGAGGCTTTTGGGGCAGCCAAAGGACGACCAAAACTATAGAGAAATTGCAGGGTTAAACCACTGATAATTCCCGCTAGGGTGAAAAGTAACACCCAGACAGCTAGGGGCAGTTTTACCGTCATAATACCGCCAAAAAAGACCAAAGTGATCACCCCCAGATTCTGCCAGATCAGTAATCCGCCTACAGCGATCGCAAATAAGACCATAATCCAGCCCATTTTTACCTCCCTTAATTCAGTGATTCAGTAAACAGTGATCAGTAAACAGTGATCAGTGATCAATCACTAAGGGACTTGCGTGGGAATAATATCCCAATCGATCGGAGGGCGCAAGCTTTGCGCCCCTACAGTAACGGATTTTGTCCACAATGTAGGGGCGAACTGCGTTCGCCCAAAAGGTACATTATCAAAGCGCAGGTCCCTAACCACTAACTAACCACGGGAGCATCTCACCTTTGTAACCCCTAAATCAGGTTTTTATGTCAAGCTATTTTGAAAGTCTTGCTAGAAACCAGTTTTATGGATAAGTATAATTACTCACTTGCATAAATGAGATGCTTTCCCACTAACCACTAACCACTGTCCACTATCCACTGATAACTGATAACTGATCACTGATAACTGTTAATGTCCTTGCCAGCGATTAATTGTCACACAATCGATATCTAACTGATCGAGAGTACGAGCGATGACAAAATCGACCAAATCCTCGATCGATTGGGGATGATGATACCATGCCGGTATTGCTGGCACGATTCTAACGCCCGCCTCGGCCAAAGTAGTTAAATTACGCAGATGAATTAAACTAAAAGGGGTTTCTCGCGGTACTAAAACCAATTTTCTGCCCTCCTTAATCTGCACATCGGCCGCTCTTTCTAGCAAATCGGAACTTAATCCCCCCGCTAATTTGGCCACTGTACTCATGCTACAGGGAATAATTACCATACCAAGGGTGCGATAGGAACCACTGGCGATCGTTGCCCCCACATCACCCCAACGATGACAGCGTAATTTTCCCCCCTCCATCACCCCGCATTGACTGCGCCAAAATTGTTCTTGCAGCTCCGGTTCTGGCGGCATCCGAATATTATCTTCTGCTTGCCAGACGGTGTAAGCTGATCTGGAGGCCACTAGATCGATCGTGTAGTCGGCTAAAAGTAGATATTTGAGGGTACGCACGGCATAAATCAGCCCTGATGCTCCCGTAACGCCCAAAATTAGCGGTTTAGATAATTCCTTCAAGCTCTAATTCCTCGATCAATTGTAATCCTCTTGGGTCGCCCACTTTTAATAAAGCACCTCTCGCATCTTCCTTGACACCTAAATCCTCGTCTTCCACCAAGGCCTCGATCAAAGCATCGATCGCCGTGGCATAAATCACATTGAAGGGCAATTCTCGGCATAATTGACCGATCGACCAAGCGCAATTACTCCGCACCGCTGCGATTAAATCCCGGCGCAATCCTTCAATTAAAGGCGGCAACACAGTGATGATATCTTCATAATTGACCTTGGCAATCTGGGCCAAACTACTGGCGGCCCATAATCGCACCGCCGAAATATCAGTTTTGAGAGCATGAACCAAAGGCTCGATCGCTCTGCGATCGCCACAGTTACCCAGGGCCCAAACTACCCCTTTTCTGACGTAACCATTCCAATCCCTGGCCAGTAAATCGATTAAGGGAGCCACAGAGCTAAGACTGGGATTTCGTCCCAAAGCGTAGGCGACACTGACACGCACCAGGGGACAGACATCGTTTAACATCTCTAGTAAGGGGGCGATCGCTCTTTCGTCCCGCAATTCACAAAAGGCGCGAGCGGCGATCATTCTCTCGCTAACATGAGCAGAAGTAAGCAATAAGAGCATTTCCTCGGGATCGGGAGGGATTTCCGCTGCTTGATCCGGATCGCTCCCATCGAGAGGATTATTTAAGGAATTGCTAGAGTCTAGGATTTCATTGTCGTACATACTTGTTAGATTATCTTAATCCGTGACCGCTCACGTCAAGCCCAAAATCAAAAAGTAAGTAGTCGTGCAAAATTAATTTCCTAGTGAAGATAGGCAAGAGGCAACAGGCAACAGGCAAAAGAAAGAATCTGGCAATTCTCCCACCTAAAAACAAGGTCAGAAACTAAGTACATCAAAGCTTTTAGCTTACCAAATTAGGTTACACTTCATCTTGACGAGAAAGGCTGCAGGCTCTCTTATTCTTTGTGTGATAAGTTTAACTGATATAGTAGCGATCAATCTTTGTGTCCTTTGTGTCTGGAGTGGTTCGTTCCAGTCGTTCGCCCGCAATACTGTATCTTAGAATACATTTTACCCACCAAACCTAAGAGAGTCAGCTGCATTTACAAAACCTAGCAGATTAGAAAGTAAATACAGGGCAAATTCTAGCGTTTTTCCGATGCCAAGACGCGGATTTGAACCGCGGACACGAGGATTTTCAGTCCTCTGCTCTACCAACTGAGCTATCTCGGCTTTTTTTAGTCCTTTCTCAATATAGCACGCCCTCGAAATAATTGCAAGGTTTTTTTCTAAAAAGTTTTCTGCTCGACTAGATTGGCAGGGTGAGGGTAAAAGTGGTGACAGCGTTGGCACTGGTGACATCGATGGTGGCATTCAGGGGTTTAATCAGTTTGTGGACTAAAGCTAAACCTAAACCGGTGCCACTGTAGCGCCAGGGATCGTGGTGAGGAATGCGATAAAAAGGAGCAAATATTCTTGATAATTCCTCTGGAGGGATTTCTACTCCTGAATTGCTCACATTAATTAATATTTGCTCGTCTGCACGCCAGACATTTACCCTAATTATCCCTTGTTCTGGGGTATATTTAGAAGCATTGGTCAGTAATTCCGCTATGATGCGTTCGATATCACAAAGATTGCTGTTAATCTCCGGTATATCCCCATCTATATCTAAAATTAACTGCTGTTGTCGCTCGCGGGTGAGAGTGCGAAAAGGTTCCACTAATAAGGGTAGCCAAGAAAGTAAGTCGATTGTTTCGATCGCCGGAGGTTCGCTTTCCGCATCCAGATAGGTTAAAGTTAACAGATCATTAACTAACTTACTCTGACGCTGACATTCAATGTTAAGAATTTGCAACAGTTGACCGATCGAATCCTCTGGATCGATCTTGATCCCTTGATATTCTAGGAGACTTTCTAGGGTTTCCACCGCTAGACGGATGCTGGTGATCGGGGTTCGCAGTTCATGGGAAAGGGTTTTCAGGAATTCGCTTTTTAATCTTTCCAGTTTTTCTAATTCCCTCACTTGTGCTTGGGAAGATTCGTAAAGTCGCGCCTGGCGAATAGCGATCGCACATTCGGTGGCAATATGTTGAATCAAATTAGTTTCTAAGGAGTTAAAAATCTGATTAGCTGGCCGAATTAGCCAAATATTGCCCAAAAAACCCTGATCGTCAAAGATAGGACAAGCGCAACGGTTAACACGACAGATTTGCGGATTGCCAAGGGGAAGACGATCAACAAATTGTAAAATTTGTTTGTGCAGCAGCGGTTGATAGATTTCAGGAAAATCGCTAATTTGACGGCTAATTCCCTGACAGATAAGCTCTTGAGTGGTATATTCGTGGACAATAGTAGCTTGGCTGCGACTGGGATTGTAAAGCTCAATTTGGGCCCGTTCTGCGGGTAAAACCTGCACTAATTCCCTAGTGGTGGTTTGCAGAATATGATTTTCATCGAGACTATCGCGAATTTTTTCGGTAATCCGTCCGATTAAGGCTTCATACTTCAAAGTCATCTGCAATTCGGCGGTTCTTTGCTGAACCTCCGATTCTAAGGCAGTATTCAAGCATTTTACCCGTTGGTGCAGTTCCGCTTGTTGAATGGCAATTCCCACTTGAATGGCTAATTGTTTAAGGAGATCGATTTCTTGGGATTGCCAAGAGCGAGTTTTTTGGCAATTTTGGGCAATTAGTAACCCCCAGAGTTGGTTATCGCAGATAATTGGCACCACCAAGTTAGCCTGTACTTGCAAAGAGGTGAGTAAGTTGCGATAACAGGGATCAAGTCCCGAATTATGAACATTTTCAATAACTTGAATTCTCCCACGACGATAATTTTCCAGACGTTCTGGGGATAAATTAAAACAGGGATCCTCGATGCTGTTTCCTAAGACGGAATTAATCCTCGCAGTATGGGATTCCACCACAATCATGCCACTATGATCGGGGAATAAACGATAAATTAACACTCGATCGCAGTTGAGGAATTGTCGCACCTCTTTAACGGTTCTTTGCAAAATGCGATCAAGATCCAACGATTGCCGGATTCTTTCCTGCATTACCCCCAATAGTTGTTCCCGTTCTGCTTGTAATCTTAAAGCTTCTTCGGCCTGTTTACGTTCGGTGATATTGGTACTGGTTCCCACTAAACGATAGATGCGCGCATTGTTATCCCGTAGGGGTGTTAAAGTCGTTAGCCACCAGTAGGGTATATTTTGAAAAGGTAAATACTGTTCGTAGGAAATAGTCGTTCCGTAACGCACACAATCACTATAGTGTTGCCGCACACTACGCGCATCATCGGGGGGAAGAATTTGTTCGGGAGTTTTGCCTTTAATCTCTGATGAACGCAATCCTGTCCAGCGTTCATGAACGGGGTTTGCTCCCACATAGCGAAAATCTCTATTTTCCAGCACGTCCACCACAAAAATCGACGCTTGCACGGAATTAAATATACTACGCAGAAACTGCTCGGAATACTCCTCTTTTAGCTGTTTATCTAGCTCGATCTCGGTTTCTGATGGCTGCTTTTCCATAAGAGCCTCCCATTGTGCTAATTGGTGGATTTGGATCGATAATCACAAAATCGTCGGCTACTCCTAGGGCGATTTAATTATTTCTTTAGATTCTCGCACGAATTTTCCTATCCGCTGCCGATTTCGATATATTTCTTTGCAAAAACGAGAAAGCAACCCCAATATACTGAGATCGCTTATCAGTTATCAGTTATCAGTGATCAGGTTTAAGTTTTAAGTTAAGTAGCTAGATACAATTAATTACACATATCCAATTACTTCTTCCATGAGTGCCTATCCTCACAAAGAAGTTAATGGCTCTTCTAGGTTCTGTGTGATCAGTTTAACTTACATAGGATCGATCGATCTTTGTGTCCTTTGTGTCTTTGTGGTTCGTTTCACCCCCTCGCTAGGAGAAATGTATCCTAGAATACATTTTACCCACCAAACCTAGGAGAGCCAGTTAATTTTGTCCTATTACTTATATGTGTTATTTTCAGTGATCACTGATTACTGATTACTGATCACTGAATTTAGGCTTCTTGGTTGACAAAAGGCAATAAAGCCATTAAACGGGACCGTTTCACCGCTTCAGTTAAATCTCGCTGTTGTTTAGAAGTTAAACCGGTGATACGTCTAGGTAGGAGTTTGCCGCGTTCGGTGATGAATTTGCGGAGGAGTTCGGTGTCTTTGTAGTCAATCGGTTGACTGGGGGAGATGGGGGAGAGACGTTTACGATAGTAGCTCATAGATTTGTAAAGATTGCTTGACTTTTTAACTAAAGTGTGGTTACTTAATTTCCTTGTGGACGGTGTGCTTATTGCAGTGGGGACAGTATTTTTTGATTTCCAGTCTGCCGGTGGTATTGCGACGGTTTTTGCTGGTGGTGTAGCGAGAAACGCCGGGGGTACGCTTATCGGGATTACTGCGGCATTCCGTGCATTCTACAGTGATGATTAGGCGAACGCCTTTTTTACTAGCCATAACAACAGGGGATCGGGTAAATTTACACGCAATCAATCATTATGACATATCTGAAGCTTTTTAGGCAAGAGCGGCCGGGACGAACCAGGGGAATTGTCGGCTAAAAAGTTGAGTTTGGGATGAAATCCAGCACAAAAAAGCTAGAATAATCACAGCAGTTGGCGAGGATGAGGAAAAATGACGGTAAGATTGGGTAAACCGATTTTAGTGACGGGGATAGGCATTACCATCGCTTTCACCCTGGGGGAAACTCTCAATAGTACACTGAGCGAAATTGGTTCTTGGGGTGTTTTAGGTGCGATTGCTCTTGGTGCTGGTATCTGGTTTTGGCAAAAACCCAACACGAAAATCGATTTTTCCCATCCCACTCCCCTGAGTCTAGAAAAGGTTAAACAAGCGATTAGCAAAGCCGAGAAGATAATTAATTATCTGGCCAAAGAAGACCCTAATCAAGACTTAACTCCACTCAAAACCAGTTTAAGCCAATTAAATCAAGAATTTAGTCGCCAAGACCTCAAAATTGCCATTACTGGTGCTAGAAAAACTGGTAAAACTGCCTTAAAAAAACTACTAGAAAGCGGCAACTTTGGGGAATCTATCGCTTTTCTGGAAACGGAACCCCTTTTGACTTTCGACTCCACCGCTAACCAGCAAAAGTCCCTAGCAGCCGACTTAGTTTTGTATCTTATCAATGGGGATTTAACCGATTCCGAATGGCAAATCCTCCAGCAATTCGATCGAATGCACCAGCGTGTTATTCTGTTACTGAATAAACAGGATCGTTTACCCGCCGAAACCAGAGAAGAAATACTCCTTTCCCTGAAACAAAGACTAAAAGAAACTATTCCCGCTCATCATATTTTAGCCATAGCCGCTGCCCCTGAACCCCTAAAAGTTCGTCAACATCAAAGCAATGGAGAAATCAAGGAATGGACGGAACCTCAAACCGTGGTTATCGCTCCTTTAGATAATCATCTCCGACAAATTATCGAACAAGAAAAGTCCGAATTAGTTCTCGGAACTATCTGGAGACAAGCGCTCGAATTAGCCAAGGAAACCAAACAATTACTTAATCAATCCCGACGCAAAAAGGCTTTACCTGTTATCGAACAATACCAATGGATAGCCGCTACCGCCACTTTTGCTAATCCTCTCGCGGCCCTAGATTTAGTTTTAGCAGCAGCTACTAACGCTCAAATGTTAGTGGATTTAGGGGCAATTTATCAACAAAAAATGTCCCTTGAACAAGCAAAAACAGCCATGACTACCCTGGGGAAAATGATGGTACAATTAGGCATGGTAGAGGTGACAACCCAAGCATTAGGAACGATTCTCAAGGGAAATGCGATTACTTATATTGCCGGTGGTACAGTGCAGGGAATTGGAGCAGCCTATTTAACTCGTTTAGCTGGTTTAAGTTTAATTGAATATTTCCAAGAACAGGAAATTAACGAGCAACTGAATAATGATTGGAATTGGACGAGTTTGCAGAATAAAGTTAAACAGGTTTGGGAACAAAATCAGCGCCTAGCATTTTTACAGGATTTTGTCAAGCAAACGAGCACTCGTTGGTCGGCATTTTCTGGTTAAAAAATATGGTTAAGAAGTGCGGAAAGGTAAATGCTGACGCAGCACATCCCAGCGCGAACAATCCCAATAATCGATATGAGAAATAATCAGATTATTGTCATCGAGAGTTAATTCACTGTGGCCAGAAATAGCGATGCGAGGCCGCCAAGGTAAAGGGGTTGTCCAGTGCAATGTCCAACGGGTATTAATAATATTTCCCTGCTGTTCAATTGCGTGGACATCCATCTTGATAGCTTGGAACCATTGACTCATAAAACCAATCATTTCCCGATAGCGTTTAATCCCCCGAAATTGATTGAGAGGGTCTTGAAAATAAACGTTATCAGCATAAATATCATAGGTTTGATCGAGGGGAAATCTTTGATAATCTTGCTGCAAAATAGCGATAATATCCATAAAATACCCAATTATTCCCGATAGCTATTGTCTTTTTTCGCTGCTGAGGGGTCACTGTTAACTATTAAGTACCTAAGCAAAATTAGTTACACATATTTAACAACCTCTTGCCTATTGCCTTTTGCCTCTCCTAACCAAGAAATTAGTTTTGCACCACTACTTAAAAGCTCACTCCCGTCAAACTAAAGGGACGGACTTCGGTAATTTTAACCTTAACAAATGTGCCTCGCAATTCCTCAATATTTCCCGTAAAGAAAGTTAAGCGATTGCCTCTAGTTCTTCCCATAACTTGACTAGCATCTTTAGGGTTAACGTCTTCCACTAAAATTTCCTCAATTCTGCCTAAATATCTTTGGGAACGTTCAGCAGCTTTTGTGGCCACTAAATGATTTAATCTTTGTAGGCGATCGCTTTTTACCTGCTCACTTAATTGATTATCCCAAATAGCAGCCGGAGTGCCTGGACGGGGAGAATAGGCCGCCGTATTTAATTGATCAAAACCAATCTCATCGACTAATTTTAAAGTATTCTCGAACTGTGCCTCTGTTTCTCCCGGGAATCCGACAATCGCATCGGCACTGATGGCAGCATCCGGCATTAAATCGCGAATATTAGCAATAATCCGTCGGTATTTTTCCTGAGTATAGCCCCGTTTCATGGCCTTGAGGATATCATTATCCCCCGATTGAAAAGGGATATGAAAATGTTCACAAACTTTAGGTAATTCCTGACAAGCTTTAATCAAACGTTCGGTAAAATAGCGGGGGTGACTGGTGGCAAAACGGAGACGTTCAATGCCGGCCACATCGTGAATGTAGTACAGTAAATCGGTAAAATTGTGCAGATGTCGGCCGCTTGCCGTCACTCCGGGTAAATCCCGTCCGTAGGCATCGATATTTTGACCTAAAAGGGTGATTTCTTGATAACCCTGTTGTCCTAATTGTGCCATTTCTGCTCGAATTGCCGCAGGAGTGCGCGATTGTTCCACCCCACGCACCCCCGGAACCACACAATAGGTACAGCGTTCATTACAACCATAGATGACGTTCACCCAAGCGGTAATATTACTATCCCGGCGCGGTTTGGTGATATCTTCCATGATGTGGATGGGTTCGGTGGCCACCACCTGGGAACCGTCAAAAACTTGTTGTAATAAGTCTCCCAAGCGGTTTGCGTGTTGGGGACCGATAATTAAATCCACCTCGGGAACCCGTCTTAACAATTGTTCCCCTTCCTGTTGGGCCACGCAGCCAGCGACCACTAGAGTAAGATCGGGTTGAGTTTGTTTGCGTTTAGCCTGTCTGCCGAGATAGGAATAAACCTTCTGTTCGGCATTATCGCGAATTGTACAGGTATTGTAGAGGATTAAATCGGCTTCGTTGGCATCCTCGGACCATTGAAACCCCAAATCTTCTAAAATACCCGCCATGCGTTCGGAGTCAGCTTTATTCATCTGACAACCAAAGGTGGTGATATGGTAACGACGTGGGGACTTATTCATGATGCTGGCTACAGAAACAAGAGTGCAGGTTTCTATTTTAGGCTATTTATTCTCTGACTTGAAAGAGAGTGTAGGGTGTGGGGTGTAGGGTGTGGGGAAAGAAACCTCTTTCATCTTCCCACTTCCCACTCCTCAGAATTAGACCTAAAGCATACTCAGCCATACAAGCAAATAAAAACGAAACTTTTGCTTTGAGGATATCTCCTGACTGGTAGGATAAAAATAAACCATACTAGGCAGTTTAACCTCCACGCCGCCGAGGCCACACCTTTAATCATCAAAGGAAAAGTATTTATATGTCTAAAAATCAAGTGTTCGACTTTTTCGCCTTAGCTGCTAAAAACGAAGAATTGGGTCAAAAAATGCGCTCAACCCAAGATCCTCAGCAATTACTAGAGATAGCTCGCTCCCAAGGCTTCGATTTCTCCCGTCCGGAATTAGAAGCGGCACTTAAATCCTTGCACGAGAGTCCCGACTTTTTCCAAAAGTTAGCTCATGCAGTGTTAGAAGTTTTCAGCCCTAACCACGATAATTATCCCTCGATCGGTGTCCAACCCTACGAAGGTGAGATCGATCGCTAGAATCAGTTATCAGTGATCAGTTACCAGTGATCAGAGGTGAGTTTTCATTTCACTGTTTACTAATCACTGAAAAAGGCTCCCCTCTCTCCCCAATTCATAGGGAGCATCCCACTAAGCATTTCGCATCTAAGTACAATTGCTTATGGCAAAATTGGGATGCTTCCAATTCATAATTCATAATTCATAATTTATAATTCCCAGAACTACCGAAAAGGCTTGCCATCTAAGCATTTTGCATCTAAGTATAATTGCTTATGGCAAAAGTGGAATGCTCCCAATTCATAATTCATAATTCATAATTTATAATTCCCACTCCCCTCACCCCACTCCCCACCCCAGCCATATATAGTATAAAAAAATTATAAAAAAGCCGAAATCAGCGAAAAATAGGCTTTTATCTGCCAGTAAATCCAGCAGAGACAATCGAGCTGCCAAGAGAAAAGTTAAAGCGGAAATGCAGTCATAGCAAAGGTTTTAGCTGTAAATCTCTTGAGAATTGCTGAGGCTGATGAGCGAAGTCAAGGAATGATTAACTTTCGTTAACCGGAAGATGAGAAATAATCATAATGTTTTATATTGTCAAAGGTGTCATAGTTTCCTATGCTTTTTTTAGGTTGATAATTTTGCCTGACTCGTCAAATTTTTACCAACCAGCCCTAGAAAATAAAATTAGTGGATGAAAACGGTCACGATCGAGATAAAATTTAGGATGGTCTTACCCCCACCTTGCCACGATCCCGACTGCCACCAAAGCTAGAGCAGGAAAAGTAACAAGGAAAGAATTTGACTGAAACAAAGTTGATAACGCTAACGAAATTAATAGTTTAGTTTGGCTTGACAAGCGAGGAACAAAAAAATGCCAATTGCAGTAGGAATGATTGAAACCCTAGGATTTCCCGCCGTTGTGGAAGCGGCCGATGCCATGGTCAAGGCCGCCAGGGTGACTCTAGTGGGTTACGAAAAGATCGGTAGTGGTCGCGTCACTGTCATTGTCCGGGGAGACGTTTCAGAAGTGCAAGCTTCTGTGGCTGCCGGAGTGGAAAACGCCAACCGGGTTAACGGAGGACAAGTGCTATCTACCCATATCATCGCTCGTCCCCACGAAAACCTCGAATACGTGCTGCCCATTCGCTACACCGAAGAAGTAGAGCAATTCCGCAGCTATTAAACACCGTTAATCGGGGTCAGCATCTATAGAGTCGAAGAAAGCCAACCATTAGGAGACAAAAATATTATGTCAATTGCAGTGGGCATGGTGGAAACCTTGGGTTTCCCAGCCGTCGTCGAGGCGGCTGATGCCATGGTAAAAGCCGCCCGCGTAACCCTAGTAGGTTACGAAAAAATTGGTAGTGGTCGCGTCACCGTCATCGTCCGGGGGGACGTTTCGGAAGTACAGGCCTCCGTATCGGCGGGGACAGAAGCGGCATCTAATCGTGTTAAGGGTGGTCAAGTCCTCTCGACCCACATCATCGCCCGTCCCCACGAAAACCTCGAATACGTTCTTCCCATTCGTTATACAGAAGCCGTGGAACAGTTTCGTGAAAGTGTTAACCCACAACCTTTAAGACGAATCTAGAGCGCAACTAACTTTTAGTGTAAACAAATTCCATGCAAATTGCCAAAGTTTGCGGCACCGTCGTTAGCTCCCTGAAACCGCGCAGTATGACGGGAGTGAAACTTCTGCTTTTGCAATTCATCGACGCGCAAGGGCAACTTTTGCCTAAATACGAAGTAGCGGGTGATATTGTCGGAGCGGGGATTAATGAATGGGTGCTAGTGTCCCGGGGAGGAGCCGCCCGTATCGAAGACGGACAGAACAATCGCCCCCTTGACGCGATGGTGGTGGGGATTATTGACACTATAACCGTAGAAAATCGCACCCTCTACAGCAAGAGGGACGAATTTCGTCAATCCGGTTAAACATTGATAGAACCCAAACACAGTTAAGTAACAACCAGCCAGCCAAATTCAGTATGGAGGAAGACTAACTATGGTCGTCCGCACAACGGCGGCTAGTCCGAAAAAGCGGACCAAATCCCCAGAGGAAACGCACATAGACGAGAGTGCCAAAGTCCACACCTTCTCTAACCTCAGTGGCGCTATCGAGATCGGGGCGCGAGTGGTGATTGCTCCGGGGACTTCCATCCGCGCCGATGAAGGAACACCCTTTCACATTGGCGACGACAGCAAAATTCAGGACGGAGCAATCATCCACGGTTTAGAAAAAAGCCGTGTGGTGGGAGATGACGGCCGAGAATATTCGGTGTGGATCGGCCGGGGCAGCTGCATCACCCACATGGCACTCATTCACGGGCCAGCCTATGTGGGCGATCGCTGTTTTATCGGTTTTCGCTCCACCGTCTTTAATGCCCGCATTGGTGCCGATTGCATCGTCATGATGCACGCCCTCGTTCAAGACGTGGAAATCCCCGCCGGGAAATTCGTGCCATCCGGTTCCGTGATCACCAGCCAACAACAGGCCGACCGCTTACCCGATGTCACAGAAATCGATCGAGCCTTCACCCGTCACATTGTCGATATCGACCTCGCCCCCAGCGTCCCGGTCAAAGCCCACAGCCCAGCGACTCCTCCACCGGCAGCCGCTATAAACATCGCTAATGAGACGCTATATAGAAATTCGGTGACACCTATGAGTTTAAATACAAACATTCGAGCGCAGGTTCGCTCCCTCCTCTCCCAAGGCTACAAGATCGGCATCGAATACGCTGACAAACGCCGCTTTAAAACCAGTTCTTGGTTAAGTGCCGGCTTTATCGACGGCGGCCGCGAAGAACAGGTATCCCAATCCCTAGAAGCCTCCCTCAGAGACCTGCAAGGCGAATACGTCCGCCTGATCGGAGTAGATCCCGCCGCTAAACGGCGCATACTGGAAATGATTATCCAACGCCCCGAAGACACACCGGGAGAACCGGCCCGCACCACCACCGCCGTCCACGGCGGTCATGGCAACGGTAACGGCCATTCCGACCTGTCCGTACAAGTGCGTTCCCTGCTGGCCCAAGGGCTGAAAATCGCCACCGAACACGCGGATAAACGCCGGTTTAAAACCAGTTCTTGGTTAACCGGACCTGCGATCGAAACCAAGAGCGAAGCGGGCATCATTCGCGATATTGAAGCGATCGTGACTGAAAATAGCGATGAGTACGTCCGCCTGATCGGGATCGACCCGCAAGCGAAAAAACGCGTCGTCGAAATGATTATTCACCGCCCCGGCAGCGCCCCCGCTAGTAACGGCAGCGGCAAAGCCAGCAGCTACAGCGCCCCCGCTAGTAACGGAGCCAGTTACAGCAGCAGTGGTAGCTTAAGTGGGGAAACGATCGCTCAAATTCGTTCCCTGCTCGCCCAAGGCTACAAAATCGGCACCGAACACGCCGATAAACGCCGGTTTAAAACCAGTTCTTGGCAGAGTTGCGCTCCGATCGAAAGTAATCGCGAATCCGAGGTAATTACTGCTTTGGAAGATTGTTTACGGGAACATAGCGGCGAATACGTCCGCTTACTCGGTATCGATGCTAAAGCCAAAAAACGGGTTTTAGAAACGGTGATCCAGCGCCCCGATGGTTCGGTGAGTAGTAATGGCAGCAGTAAAACCGCCACCGTTGCCGAACCGAGTTTCAAAAGCTCTGCTTCCAGTTCCTCCGGCGGCGGTACTGCCACTTTAACCAGTACCTTAACGGCGGAAACGATCGCTCAGATTCGTTCTTTATTGAACCAAGGTCACAAAATTGGCAGTGAACACGCGGATAAACGTCGTTTTAAAACCGGTTCTTGGCAAAGCTGCACCCCGATCGATAGCAGTCGCGAATCCGATGTGGTGGCCGCTTTAGAAACCTGTCTGCGCGACCATCAAGGAGAATACGTTCGTCTGATCGGGATTGACTCCCAAGCAAAACGTCGTGTTCTCGAATCGATTATTCAACGCCCTTAATTTCAGGACTCGGCGAGCGGTGAAGGGAGATAGGTGTTAGGTGTTGGCGGATCGGGAAAAATACCCGAAACTCTAACCCCTACCCCCTAACCCCTGGTCACTGATCACTGATCACTGAATAACTGTCAATTATGTCCTTACCCCCCGTTCAACCTATTAGCCGCTCGGAATTCTATGTCAATGGTGATGTAACCATTGATGAGAGTGCGATCGTGGCTCCGGGGGTGATTCTCCGAGCAGCCCCCAATAGCCAAATAATTATCGGTGCGGGTGCTTGCCTGGGTATGGGAACAATTTTAACCGCCTATCAGGGTGTTATTGCTATCGGTGCGGGAGCAATTTTAGGTACAGGTGTTCTCGTCGTCGGTCGGGGTGAAATCGGTGAAAATGCCTGTATTGGGTCAACCACAACGATTTTTAATGCTTCTGTGGCAGCGATGTCGATCGTGCCGTCTGGTTCCCTGATCGGAGATACTTCCCGTCAAATTACCATCGAGGTGTCAGCGACCCCATCGGAACCGGAAAGACCCCCTTTACCGGAACCGCAACCCGTAGTCAGTCAAGTGTCCCCAGTGCCGTCCGTGGAGGAAGTGGTCTCCGAAACCGTGGCCAGTCCTTGGGATGGCGAGGAAATGGTCGCCGAGGCAGGTCCTACGGAAACCAGAGAACCAGCATCTACTACTAACCGACCGAATCAAGCATCGGTGGTCGGAAAGGTCTATATCAATCAGTTATTGGTCACACTATTTCCAGAACGTCATCGTTTTAATGGCAACAATAACCTTAATTCTTGAAGGGGAAAATAATCGTTCATAAGCCAAAAATCTCAACAATAATTACTGAGTAATTAGACCTAATTTATCTAGAGTTCACTGCTGTCTAACTGTCCTCTAGGTACTGGGTATAATTGCTTAGAAATCTAATTCATCTTTAGCGATTGCCGACATTTTTTGAGGTTGTAATTATTGATAATCTTCCTCAATTAAGGATTAGCTTTAATCGCTCAAAGCCTGATGAGCAGAAGTGTCTGCGTGTCAATCAGGTAAATTTTTGTTGATTTTTTTGTGTTTTTGTAGAGATTGTCAAAGTTAGATGACGACAGATTAAAGAAACTAATCCCCCCGAGAAAAAAAAACAATCAAAATTTTAGGGATAAAGAAAAAAATGATCAGAATAGGGTAAAGTTCGTGTTAAGATGATCAGTTGAAAAAAACATTAGTGAAAATTGCTCCCTAACTTCGCTCCTAGCAGCAGGGGAAAGGAGCTTAAGAAAAATCTATGTCGGTTGACGGCGAGATTTTACAGGTGCGACTAATCATGCAGTTTATGGAGGAATAATCCCAATGGTGCAAGCCAAATCCAAAGGTTTCCAGGCCGGCGTAAAAGACTACCGCCTGACTTACTACACCCCCGACTACACCCCCAAAGATACCGATCTACTAGCTTGCTTCCGGGTAACACCCCAACCAGGAGTTCCTCCTGAAGAAGCAGGTGCGGCGGTAGCGGCGGAATCTTCCACAGGTACCTGGACCACCGTTTGGACCGATAACTTAACCGACCTCGATCGCTATAAAGGCCGTTGTTATGATATCGAACCCGTACCCAACGAAGATAACCAATTCTTCTGTTTCGTTGCCTATCCTTTAGATCTATTTGAAGAAGGTTCCGTCACCAACATCCTCACCTCGATCGTTGGTAACGTTTTCGGTTTCAAAGCTCTACGCGGTCTCCGTTTAGAAGATATCCGTTTCCCCGTCGCTTTAATCAAAACCTTCCAAGGTCCTCCCCACGGTATCACCGTTGAACGGGACAAATTAAACAAATACGGTCGCCCCTTACTCGGTTGCACCATCAAACCCAAACTCGGCCTTTCCGCTAAAAACTACGGTCGTGCCGTTTATGAATGTCTCCGCGGTGGTTTAGACTTCACCAAAGACGACGAAAATATTAACTCTCAACCCTTCATGCGTTGGCGCGATCGTTTCCTCTTTGTCCAAGAGGCGATCGTTAAATCCCAAGCAGAAACCAACGAAGTTAAAGGACATTACCTCAACGTAACTGCTCCTACCTGCGAGCAGATGATGCAACGGGCTGAATTCGCCGCCGAAATCAAAACCCCCATCATCATGCACGACTACCTCACCGGTGGTTTCACCGCTAACACCACCCTGGCGAAATTCTGCCGCGACAAAGGGTTACTGCTCCACATTCACCGGGCAATGCACGCGGTTATCGACCGTCAGAAAAATCATGGTATCCACTTCCGCGTTTTAGCTAAGTGCTTACGTCTCTCTGGTGGTGATCACCTGCACTCGGGAACCGTTGTCGGTAAACTCGAAGGTGAACGCGGAATCACGATGGGTTTTGTTGACCTGATGCGTGAAGACTATGTAGAAGAAGATCGCGCTCGTGGTATTTTCTTCACCCAAGACTACGCTTCCTTACCCGGGGTAATGCCGGTTGCTTCTGGTGGTATCCACGTTTGGCATATGCCGGCGCTGGTGGAAATCTTCGGTGACGATTCCTGCTTACAGTTCGGTGGTGGAACCCTCGGCCACCCCTGGGGTAACGCACCGGGTGCCACCGCTAACCGTGTGGCTCTGGAAGCTTGTATCCAAGCTCGTAACGAAGGTCGCTCCTTGGCCCGCGAAGGTAACGACGTTATCCGGGAAGCTTGCCGTTGGAGTCCTGAACTGGCTGCCGCTTGCGAACTCTGGAAAGAAATCAAATTCGAGTTCGAGGCTATGGATACCCTCTAATACAGCCCTTCAGAAAGTTGTTAGCAGTTATCGGTGCAAAATAATGCTGGGGACTTGCCCAAAATCGGCAAGCAGTCGCTAGAATTTCAACACTGATAACTGTCTAGCCAATAACTGAAAACTGTATAAAATGTATCCGAAAAAAGTTGTTCAAGATACCGCGAAAGTCTTACAAAGTTACCTAACTTACCAAGCGGTTCGCACGATTATCGATCAATTGTCAGAAACTAATCCCACTTTAGCTATTTGGCTGAGTCACTATACTTCTAGCCATTCCATTCAGGATGGCGAGGCCTATATTGCGGGGTTAATGACTGAGAATAAAGAGTTAGTTTTGCGGATCATGACGGTAAGAGAACATCTAGCCGAACAGGTTTTAGAGTTCTTGCCAGAGATGGTAAAAACGGGAATTATTAATGACAATACCGAACATCGTCGGCAACTTTTGGAACGTCTCACCCGTACTGCTATAAGTCAACCAGAGACATCGGAATTAAATCTCGATGTTGATGATCTACCCAACCCATAAGGAATCAAGAAACCCATGAAAACTTTACCTAAAGAGAAGCGTTACGAAACTCTTTCCTACTTGCCCCCCCTCACCGATCAACAAATTGCTAAACAAATTCAATACATGATCGATCAGGGTTATATTCCTGCTGTGGAATTTGAAAAAGATCCCAAACCCGCGGATTATCATTGGACGATGTGGAAACTGCCTTTATTCTCTGTTTCTGGTCCCCAAGAAGTTCTTAATGAAGTTCGCGAGTGCCGCACCGAGTATTCTGATTGCTATATCCGCGTTATCGCTTTTGACAACATCAAACAATGTCAAACCATGAGCTTTATTGTTCATAAACCCAATGCCGGCCGCTACTAATTTGGCTGTCATCTAATTATTAACTATTGAGGGGGGTTCTTAGACCTCCCTTTTTTTCTATTTGTCTGGTAGAATTTTTAGCAAGAGTGAATCCGAGCTAGAAATAAGGGAGCATCTCACCTTTAATTGAAATGACTATATAATTACTCACTTGCATAAATGAAATGCTCCCAATATAATGGGACTGGATTCCTGTTTTTCTCATTAGCGATGGCATTTGATTATGTAGTTTTAGGCAGAAAGCTCAAGGATGCGCGAGAAAGTCTTTCAATTACTCCGCAAGAGTCGGCATTGCGTCTTCAAATAAGTTTGCAGGAATATCTAGATATTGAAGAAGGCAGGAATAGAATTACTGGCGACCAGTTGGTGTTGTTATCTGTGATGTACCGCCGTGACTTCAGGTACTTAGTTACAGGCGACTACCCATCAGCAGAGTCCCAAGTTCAAGAAATATTTCGTCGCAACGCTGCCCTTTCCAAAAGCGATCGCATTGCTATTCAGGAATTTGTTCGGCTTTGTGAGTACGAAGATTTCCTAGAAAGGGAAGTATTTCAGCGTCAGCCTACAAAAATTCCTAATTACGCACAATATCCGTTTAATCATAGCTACTTCAAAAGACAAGGTGAAGAAGCAGCTTCTTTGGAGAGAGAACGTTTGGGTTTAGGGCAACAGCCAGTAGAAAATATATTTGAGTTAATCAGAAATCAAGGCATTCATATATTCAAACGTCAATTAGAAGATAAAAATATATCCGGACTATATATTAACCATCCGGTCGCTGGTCACTGTATTCTCATCAACTATCTTGATGATTTATACCGACAAAATTTTTCTGCCGCTCATGAGTACTGTCATGCTTTATTTGACTCTTCTGAAGGGCAGGAAGTTACATACTTAAAATCTTTAAATGCTCGGTCTGAACTTGAGTGGAGAGCCAATAGTTTTGCAGGCAGCTTTCTAGTTTCAAAACAAAGAATTGAGTCAGATTACTCACCCGCAGAAAGCTACGAAGCTTGGGTTAGTCTCATTCGGCGAATTGCTGAACGATTTCGAGTCAGTTCTCAAGTGGTAATTATCCGTTTATCTGAGCTTAAATGGCTCGATAAGGCTTTACAAGATCCATTAATTCAAGAAAAACGTTTGGTCATTAAACATGACGAGAAATTTGATCCTGAGACTCCACCAACGCTATCTTCAGGTATGCGAAGTAAATCTGCACAAATTATACGTCAAGGTTTATCCTGGCATTTCATTGATTTGTGTACGGAGGCATATAGAAGAGGAGAGATTACTCACCATAAGCTCCTAGATATGCTACTGCTACCTTTGGAAGATGGTTATCAGCTTCTAAATGAACTTCTAACGTTTTTGGAGGTCAGTAGTTAATGATGGGCGTAGTATCTATCGATACTTGTGCGATTATTCACTTCATGTACATTAATCGCTTTCATCTTCTTAAATTGCTTGGATACTCTGTGATTACTACAGTGTATGTTCAATTAGAATTTGAGCAGGGACATTCTGATAGTTTAAATTATTACAAAAAACTAATTAATTATGGTGAAATTACAACATTTCCTCTAGAGATCGAGGATTTAGTTGAGATGTCAAACGTCCCTCAATCAAAACGTGCGAGTGATGCAGAACTGTCCTGTTTTGTTGTCGCCAGACGTATCGGTGGCAAAGTGCTGACCGATGATAGAAAGGCAATAAATTATATTCGGCAACATATTCAAATGCCGAAAGATACTATTACTCAACTGGTGGAGGTTTTGATAGAAGCTTATTTAGCAGACCATTTAGGGGATGATGAGCTTAGATCAATTCAGGAAATTCTGGAGAATAATAAGTTCAAGATTAAGTTCGACTTAGCTCGTGAGGCAGCAAGGAGAAGATGGATGATGGATGAGAAGTGTTGAACGATAGTGAGGTTTTCAAGGCACTGCGTAGCAGCACGCCGCTATTACCTGGTGCTTTAATAAAATGTAACGCACCTTGTCTGTGGGGTGCTAAGTTAACATCAACATAGGAATTATAACTATTACTGGACTTATACCATTTTTCTTTATTTGCGTCACAACGAATGCAGGCTTGGCAAGCATTCGAGCGTGGATGTCTGTCATGGATTTAGAAATTTGGTATTACCCCTTGACAAAAGACCATAACCCGTGCTGTGTCTGAATGGGGTTTTACTGGGTACAAATTAAGGAAACCCCAAATAAATCTAACGCCTTCGAGCCGTTGCTTTTTTATTTTTTGATTCAATTCGTCAAAATATACCGATATTTTCTAGGTGTCGATAGCCTTGAATAGAGGTTCCTTTTAGGTTCAAAAATTTGTCAACTATCATAGGTAAAATACTCTCGTTTTTGGCGATTATATCAAATCTTAACTCTATTGTCTATCTTTTGGTATTAACCTGTTTGTGCCGTAAGTCCTTCCCTATATGAATTTTAGCTTTTATTTTAAGTTAATTATTTGCATAGCAATTCTGGAATAGCCTATTTTTTCCGATTTTATTGATACAAAGAGCGGGTGAAATCTAAAACTTTTTGTTGCTTTTCTTTGGGTAATTTATCGATTAAAGCTGTTAGCTTTTCTGTTAAAGATAACCAAGTTTTGTTCTGAGCTTTCCAGATTACAATAAATTGCTGCATTGGGAGAGAACAAAGGGCGATAGTTTCCCCTAGATTATTACTAAATTCAATTTCGTAACAACCATCATTGTAGTCTTCAACAATTGTCCCTTGTTCTCCCATCATTAAGTTATGTTCAGGCAAGTCAACTAATAATTCCACAAGGTCAAATAATTCTGGTTTAATCATGGTCTTTTTCTCACATATAAAGTTACTAATTTAGCTGTATCACTATCAGGCTCAACAATCCATCCAGTCCTCACTATTTCTTGTTGCCCTGGTTCAATTCCTGTAATTTCTAGGTCAACTTGATAGCGTTTGCCATGTCGATCTGTACTTTGATAAACAGCTTTTGCTTCAAGGGATTTGTTAGCGATTTGTTGTAGAAGTGGCTCATAATTATCTTGAGTATATCCTAAGTGGCGTTGAAACATGATGGCTTTATTTAATCCTTTTGGATTGTCTAAATTGAGAGCATATTGGGTTAATTTTCTAGAATCTATTTTGACTTTGTTGACAATATCTTTTAATTTCATTGGAATTAAGACGATTATTAATTTTGACTTTGCCTCTAGTTTCATATTTCATAAGGGAGCATCTCACCCTTGCAATAAGTAGAAATGCTTAATGAGATCAATAAAAAAGTTAAAAAAGGCAACCATTTAGCTCTGGACTTTACCCGTACAAAAATACTAGCTATGGCTAAAAGTCTTACAGAGCCTGAGTTAAAGCCATATAATACCAATGAGCTACTGAACACAAAATCCTGAAGTCTTTACGCAGATAGGGTTTGCGGCAAAAATCTTCCAATTTGACCTTTCGACCATTATAGCTTGTTTCGGGGCAGAAAACCAGCAAAAACATGGCTACAGAGGGAATCGCTTACTCTAAAGATTAATGACATCATCTGTGATCATAAGGTTAGCGATCACTATAAAGCCAACTCCACCGAATCGCTCTACTCTAGATACAGTCAACGGTACAGCCATTTTCAAGGGAAAAATGTACCCGGTAGCGTCTTTTCAATTTTTTCTGAGAAGCCCCATGCAGTAAGGGTAAGGGTTCCGCCCTAATGCCAATAAACAGCGATCTTATCTCCCCAAGCCTAGATTATACTGTTCGGATATGCCCTGCCCTACAGTTTGAGTTTTCAAGGTTATGGGTGCTAGTTTTCGGTACTTGTTAGAGTCTATAAGCTGCGCTGGTATTGGAACTTTTAGTACAAATGCTCAAACTGCACCAGTCAAGATTTAATGGGTGAAAAGTATGTTAACATCGCTGACTCTTCGGAATTTCAAAAGCTATCAGGAGGCAACCTTGTCTCTAGCACCCATCACCTTTTTAATCGGTGCTAATGCGTCAGGGAAAAGTAATGCACTAGAAGCAATTCGCTTACTTTCGTGGTTAGCGAAAGGCAGCAGGTTAGATGACATTGAACGCAACATTCAAAGCGGGAATGCAATTGCTCGTGGACAAGTGATCGATCTTTTCGGTGCAGAAAAACAGTATTTTACCTTAGCAACACACATTGATAACGCTCCTGACGGTTGGACTGATTTCGAGATTGAAATTGGGCTATTATCAGACCAACTTATTATAATCGGAGAAAGTGTCAGTAAAGCTAGTAAAGATCAGGAATTAACACTTTACAAAATTGATGGCGATCCCAACTCACACACCGATGAAATTAGGGTGATGTATAACAATTTTAATAAAGGTGGTAAAAAGCCCCACATACCTTGCTCTAACCGACAAGCTATTTTTTATCAATTGGAAACTCCCAGTCGGTTCCAGCAAAGTCATACTAAATCACAAAAAATTATTCCAGCAGTTACTAAAGTAATTCGAGAAACCTTGAGGAATATCGTCTTTCTTGATCCTCGTCCAGCAGTAATGCGGGATTATGCTTACGCTAAAGATGATGATATTAAAGAAGATGGCTCTAACCTTTCTAGTGTTCTTTACGCAGTTTGTCAGCAGGGAGAGACTCAAAAAAACAAGTTGCTTGACTTCATTCGTTCATTACCAGAACAGGATATTACCGATATTCGCTTTATCATTACAGACCGCAAGGATGTTATGGTGAAACTAATAGAGTCTTTTGGGAACAAAGAACATCAGATAGATGCTCCTTTGTTGTCTGATGGTACTCTGAGAGTTTTAGCGATTGCTGCAACTCTACTAAGTGTAAATCCTGGAACTTTCGTAATTATTGAAGAGATCGATAATGGTGTTCATCCCAGTCGTGCAGATAATTTAGTTAAGCAAATTCGGGAGATCGCCTTAGAAAGAAAACTGAGGGTACTGATCACCTCCCATAACCCAGCGTTACTAGATGCAGTACCCGATAGTGATATTGGAAATGTACTTTGTTGTTACCGAGATCCGCAAGCAGGAGATAGTCGTATTGTCCGATTAGCTGATTTAGAGCGTTTCCCCGAATTAATTGTGCAGGGAACTCTTGGTCAGTTGATGACTAAACAAGTATTAGATAAGTTCTTAAAGGATAAGTCCACAGCAGAACAACGTCAACAAAACGCGCTAAGTTGGTTAGAGCAATTAAAACAGGGAGAAGTAGCCTGATGGGAGCTATTTGTCTGATCGATACTTCGATCTTTTTAGAGATACTTAATGTCCCCCACAAAGCGAGTCAATCTGAGTTAATACTTCAAGAGTTAAAAGAGAAAATTGAAGCTAGAGAATCTCTTTTTTTGCCAATGGCGACCATTCTGGAAACTGGCAATCATATTGCCAAGGCCAAAAAGGTAGATGGCAATCAGCGACGTATTTGTGCAGAAAAATTTGTAAATCAGGTAACACAAGCTCTTGAAGGAAAATCTCCCTTCACCCCTATTAATTTTCTAAAGAAAGAAGACCTGCAAGGATGGTTAAAAGAGTTTCCTGATCAAGCGATGCGAGGTAGGGGACTGGGAGACCTTTCTATCATTCATGATTGGCAGAAAATTTGTGATCAAAATCCAAGCCGCCGCGTCTATATATGGTCTTTGGACAAACACCTTAAAGGTTACGAGCGGCCACCGAAGTTATGAGTAATTGACTACGGATTTAGTTTTAATAGTCGATTTGTATTTTAAAAGGTGGAGATTTAATTATTGGACTTCCCCGTCAACAAAAGGCCATAACCCGTGCTGTATCTGAATGTGCCTTTACTGGGTACAAATTAAGGAAACCCCGAATAAATCTAACGCATGATTGTTGCCGAGGAGAATTACGATTAGGGAATTTTCCCCTAAACTTCCCCCACTCACCTATAAGTAAATATTATAATAAACATGGGTACACCCAGAAAAATCAACGGCTGCATCCCTGGGTCGGGGTTGGGGAAGTGGCGAGAAAAAAGCTGGTAAAATAACTCTAGGCAACCTTAAAAAGAATTCATGAAAGCGCAAACAACAAGTAAAGATAGCCTGATCCTACGGCAAGAAGTAGTGGGAGCGCGTCGCCCTAGTAACTATTTTTGGGCTGTAATCGTCTCTATTGGCGGTCTAGGGTTTCTCCTTGCCGGTCTTTCCAGTTATTTGAAGGTCAATCTACTTCTCGTTAGCGATACCAGTGCCTTACAATTTATTCCCCAAGGGGTCGCCCTCCTCTTTTATGGCACTGCGGGGACCCTCTTAGCCATCTATCTCTGGTTATCTCTCCTCTGGAATGTCGGAGGTGGTTACAACGAGTTTAATAAGGAAACCGGCAAACTTAAAATCTTTCGTTGGGGCTACCCTGGCAAAAATCGTCGCGTTGATCTCGATTGGCCCCTGGAAGATGTGCAAGCTGTGCGGGCCGAAGTGCGAGAAGGACTCAACCCGAAACGGGAACTATTCCTGCGGATTAAACAGCGTCGCGATATTCCTTTAACTCGCGTCGGTGATCCGATGTCCCTCTCGGAATTGGAAAATCAAGGAGCGGAACTCGCTCGTTTTCTAGAAATTCCTCTAGAGGGATTGTAGTCCTTTTTTCGCTCTTTTTGGCTATAAAATGATGAAGATAAGAAAATCTGGCTGGCTGTCTGTGGTTTGTGTTTTTTTAATCACAACGACCACACTTTTCGGCTGTTCTTCCCCAGAAGCTAACTCCACCCCCGATAATTCTAGTATCACCCAAACCTCTCAACCTGCCAGTTCGGGCAGTGTCAACATGGATAATTACAAACCCCGCTTAGATGGAACTGCTGTCGTCGAGATGATCATCAAAGGTAAACCGGTAACGATCGAAATTGATGGCAATGCGGCCCCAGTTACTGCCGGTAATTTTGTGGATCTGGTGGAGAGAGGTTTTTATAATGGTTTAACTTTCCATCGCGTGGTTACAGAACCGCAGCCTTTTGTCGCCCAAGGTGGTGATCCCCAAGGTCGCGGAACCGGTGGTTTTGTTGATCCAGAAACCAAGCAATCCCGTTATGTTCCCCTAGAAATTCTCCTTAAAGACGAAAAAGAGCCGATTTATGGGAAATCAATCGGTCAACAGGCCACGTCGCGCACTCCCATCGTCGCTTTACCCCATAAACGCGGTGCGATCGCGATGGCCCGTTCTCAACAACCTAATTCCGCTTCTTCTCAGTTTTATTTTGCCCTGTCGGATATCAATTTCCTCGATGGTGATTATGCCGTTTTTGGTTATGTAACTGAGGGAATGGAAGTGATCGATACGATCAAACAAGGGGATAAAATTGACTCGGCCAAAGTTATTTCTGGTGCAGAAAATCTGAAAAAATAGCGATCAGTTAGGGTGGGTTCGCGGGACGATAATTTAATCTTCGCCGTCACCCACCCAATCATTTAATATTCCGATAACTGATAACTGATAACTGATCAATGAATGTTGTGGTGACGGGAATTGGGTTGATCAGTTCTCTGGGAAATTTAAGTCAGAGTTGGCAAAGATTACTAGAGGGCAAAACTGGTATAACTAGACAACAACCATTTTCTGATTTACCCGCTTTACCCTTGGGTTTAATCGGTCACAAACCGGCATTTTTAGAGGATTTAACCAAAATTGCCCTGATTGCTGCCCTTGAAGACGCGAAGTTAACCCCTCCCTTAAAGGATTGTGGTGTCACTATCGGTTCTAGTCGTGGTTGTCAGGGTTTATGGGAACGGATGGCAGCGACGGGAATAGTAGAAAACTGGTTAGATAGTTTACCCGATCGCGCCTCGGTATTGACCGCTAGATTGATAGAAACCGGCGCCCCAGTCTTAGCACCCATGGCGGCCTGTGCCACGGGCATCTGGTCGCTCGCACAGGCTGTAGAATTAATCAAAATGGGAGAATGCGATCGAGTTTTAGTCGGGGCGATCGAAACTCCGATCACTCCCTTAACTCTGGTGGGATTTGAACAGATGGGAGCTTTGGCGAAAACGGGCTGTTATCCTTTTGATAGAGCTAGGGAAGGCTTAGTTTTGGGGGAAGGTGGCGCGATTTTAGTCCTTGAATCGGAAGAACTGGCTTTAAGCAGAAATGCCGCCATCTACGGGCAAATTTTGGGCTATGGTTTTACCTGCGATGCCGATCATGTTAGCGCCCCGGCGGTGGATAATCGTAGCGCTACCAAAGCCATAGAACTATGTTTGCACAGAAGTCAATTAAGAAAAGATGAAATTAATTACATTCACGCCCACGGCACTAGCACGCGTTTAAACGATGAACGGGAGGCAAACCTGATCGCCAGCATTTTTGGTTCGCAAGTGGCTGTAAGCTCGACAAAAGGCGCAACAGGACACACTTTAGGGGCTTCCGGGGCATTAGGTGTGGCTTTTTGTTTAATGGCTCTGAAAAATCAGCTAATTCCCCCCTGTGTCGGTGTGCGCGAGTCGCCTTTTCAATTAAATTTAATTAGATCGGCTGTTAATTTTTCCCTGCACAATTGTCTCTGTCTTAGTTTCGGTTTCGGAGGACAAAATGCCGCCATCGCAGTGGGGAGATGGGGGAGAAGGAGAGGGGAGTGGGAATGATGAATGATGAATTGGGGAGACGGGGAGAATAAATAAAAGCAAATCTCCTGATAACTGATAACTGATAACTGATAACTGATTATGGATACACCGCGACTACATCCAGATACGATCGAAGAAGTTAAACAAAGAATTGATATTGTGGATTTAATTTCCGAGAGAGTCGTCCTCAAAAAAAGGGGAAGGGAATACGTCGGTTTATGTCCCTTTCACGAGGAAAAATCCCCTAGTTTTACGGTTAGTCCTGCCAAACAAATGTATTACTGTTTTGGCTGTGGTGCGGGGGGAAACGGGATTAAATTTTTCATGGAAGTGGGGAAACAATCTTTTAGTGAAGTGGTTTTCGATCTTGCTAGAAGGTATCAAATCCCGATTAAAACTCTAGCAGTAGAACAGCGTCAGGAATTAGAACAGCAATTATCCCTCAAGGAACAATTATACGAGATAATGGCCGTGGCGGTGAGTTTTTATCAACACGCCCTTAGTCAACCCCAAGGGGAAAAAGCGTTAGATTATCTCAAGGTACAACGACAACTAACCGCAGAAACTATCGCAACTTTTCAACTGGGATATTCTCCGGAAGGTTGGGAAACTCTCTATCGTTATTTAGTGGAACAAAAGCGCTATCCTGTGGCTTTAGTAGAACAAGCGGGATTAATTAAAGCGCGTCAAAATGGTAGCGGTTATTACGATCAATTTCGAGATCGTTTAATGATTCCTATTTTTGATAGTCAAGGACGAGCGATCGCTTTTGGTAGTCGTAGTTTAGGTAATGAACAACCAAAGTATCTAAATTCTCCCGATACTCCTCTATTTGAAAAGGGAAAAACTCTCTTTGCTCTCGATCGAGCTAAACAGGCAATTATTCAGCAAGATTTAGCGATAGTTGTGGAGGGTTATTTTGACGCAATCGCTCTCCATGCTGCTGGTATTACTAATGTGGTTGCCTGTTTAGGAACAGCTTTAAGTCAAGAGCAAATTAAGCTACTTTTGCGCTACAGTGAAAGTAAACAAATAATCTTTAATTTTGATGCCGATCAAGCGGGAATTAAAGCGACACAAAGGGCGATCGAGGAAATTAACTCTCTAGTTTATTCAGGACAAGTTAACCTAAAAATCCTTAATCTTCCCGATGGTAAAGATGCCGATGAATTTCTTAAATCTCGTGCTGACGGGGTGAATAGTTATCGAGAATTAATCGAAAAATCTCCTTTTTGGATTGATTGGCAAATCTCGCAAATGTTGGTTAATAAAGATTTAAAACAGGGACTACATTTTCAACAAATAGCTAATAGTATGGTGAGTTTACTGCAAAAGTTAATCGATGGCAATCAACGCACTTTTTACCTCGATTATTGTGCTGAAATTTTGGCTCAAAAAGATGCTACTCGTTTGCCATATATTTTAAAAAATCTCTCCAAACAGGTTAATAAACCTCAAGGAAAATCCCCAGCAATTAAGAGTAAAAACATCTTAGATAAATCCGAAAAAAATGGCACAGAAAAAGCCGAATGGTTATTATTATTAATCTATCTCCATTCTCCCGAATATCGGAGGCTCATTTGTGAACTTTTGGATGAAAAAGATTTAATTTTTAATGTCCCTGATTATCGTTGGTTATGGCAAGTAATTCTAGATTTAGAAAACCAAATTACTAAACCAAGAGATTTGATGTCAGCTTTACAGAATCATTTATTGATGATAACTACAGACAAAAATCGTGATTTTAATTCTTTATTTCACTTAAATGAACATACCAGTCAGGAAATTTTGCAACCAGAGGAACAAATTAAAGATGCTATTATAGCTATGGAAAAAATTAGTTTAATGGAATATCGTCGCTACTGTCAAGAACAATTAATTAATTCCCTGGACGGCAATCAACGGGAATTTTATCAGCAGGAATTCTATCAAACTGTTAATAAATTAATCGCAATTGATCCTCACTACCAACAAGCTTAATTATCTAATTGATTAAAAACTAGACAATTGTTCGGCAATAATAGATACTAACTTATCCACTGCTCCTGCTTGCCCGCGCACTGCCCGCAATTTTTGCCGGATAGCCTCTAATTGTTCGGGATTTTCTAACCAAGATCTAGCGATATTTGCCACTTCCTCTGGTTGTAATTCCCCTAATAATTCCGGAACAATTTCGGCACCAGCCCAAATATTTGGCCAAGCATATAAACGCTTTTTCCGCAACATATAGAGATTAATTATCTTAGCAAATAAAGAACCCACCCCCGGCAGTTGAGCTAATAAACCGGGTAAACCGTCCCAAGTTCTCATCGCGTCTAGTTGCTGAGTCGGTAGTAAAATAATCATCGGGATTGCCAGCGCCCCTAATTCGGCAGTATTAGCACCCACCGTCGTTAAAGCTAAATGACAGCGAGAAAGCTGGTTATGGGCGGGAAAATCGGTAATTAGGTCAACTTTTACCCCCTTATCTGTTTCTAGATAGGGTTTTTCGCCGTTTTTTAATTGGGCAGCACTCCAACCGGTTTTAGTGATCATCGGATTATAGCTAGGATCGGCAAATTTCGCCAAATAAGCTAAATTTAGGGTAGGAGCGACGGGAATTAAGAATTTAGTCTGGGGAGCCTGCGCGTGTATCTTTTCAGCAATGGCTAGGGTTAGGGGTACACCCTGGGCTAATTTCGAGGGTTTGGAACCCGGGAGGAGTGCAATTAAGGTAGCATCATCAGGGGTGATAGCAGTGGGCAAATCCACCATTAAATCGCCGATAACAGTAAATTTATGCTGATATTGTTGGGGAATATTATTTAATACACTTGTATTCATCACGGCAAAGCGATCGATCCCCCGATACCAACGCGCTTCCCATTCCGCATAGATAACGGTGCGATAACCCAAACGTTTACCGATGGTGAGGGCAAAAAATTGATCGCCCCCTAAAAATAAAACGATGCCCTTGGGGTGCCAATCCCAATTATCGGCGGTTTTTCCCCAGAAAAGAAAATTAAAGAAGTTTTCTGGCGACTGGACTCGATCGACCTCCGGATATTTCCTAACTACTTCCGTTTCCGCCCCCATAGAATGAGTACAAGGGGAAAGAATCACCGAAATCCGCAACCGCGATCGATCTTCTGTTAAGTTTTGTCGCAATCTCTTGACAACTGGACGCACCCATGTAGATATTTCTCCAGGACCATTGGAGAGAATGAGAAGATCAACAGGAGAATCAAACATGATAAGTAGTCGTGCAAAATTAATGTCTTGGTTAGGATAGGCAAAAGGCAAAAGGCAAAAGGCACTCATGGAAGGAGTGGTTAGATATGTGTAATTAATTTTGCTTAGGTACTTATCAAGTAAAAAGTTCCCCGTTGCGGTGTTGCCTACTTGCTATTGAATAAAGAACGAATTGCCTGATGTTTAGGGTGATCAAACTCTGGGAGAACCTTGCGGGTATCGGTAATCAACCAATCCAAGGCTGCCGCTTCCACATCGATCGCCGCGCCGGTTTTATCAACACAATAGCGCCCAAAGACCAACTTATCCACCAAACGGGCCCCTGAACCGAGGCGAGAATATTCAAAAATAACGCTATTATCCACCGTCGCGCCGCCACAAATCCAACAATTTGGGCCAATCATACTCGGACCGACAATTTTCGCCCCGTCTTCAATGCGCGTCATTGCCCCGATATACACAGGTCCGGTAATATCGACTCGATCCCAGTTTACCCCCACATTTAAGCCCGTGTAGATGCCCGGTTTGACTTCGATGCCGGGGATAGCAACATTTTTAATTTTCCTGGATAACACCCCGCGAATTGCCTGCCAGTAGTCGGGGACTTTACCAATATCCACCCATTCAAAATCCATGTTTAAAGCGTAGAAAGGCGCACCTTTAGCGACTAATTGGGGGAATAACTCGCCCCCGATGTCGTATTTACTATTAGAGGGAATAAAATCAATGATTTCTGGTTCAAAAATATAGATCCCCGTGTTAATGCAGGTACTTAAAGCTTCATCGATGGCCGGTTTTTCTTGGAAACTGAGAATCCGTCCCTCCTCGTCGCTAACTACCACCCCATAACTGGATACTTCCTCTCTGGGGACGGTTTTGGTGACGATAGTGGCGATCGCTCCTTTTTCTCGATGCCATTTAACGGCTGCGGTTAGATCGAGATCAATCAGCGCATCACCACAGAGAACCACAAAAGTATCGTCAAAAAAGGGATTAAAATCTTGAATTCGTCGTAAACCGCCCGCCGATCCCAGGGCATCACCGATTAACTCGCCCTCTTCGATTCTACCCTCGAAAGAATAGCCGATATGCACCCCAAAACGCTGACCATCGCGGAAATAACTCTCAATTTCTTCGGCTAAATGACTGACATTCACCATGATCTGATCAAAGCCATGCTGTCGCAACAGTTCCAATAAAAACTCCATCACCGGCTTTTGTAAAATCGGGATCAGGGGTTTGGGAATCGTATGGGTAATCGGACGGACACGAGTTCCTTTGCCTGCCGCCAAAATCATGGCTTTCATCGATATTTATTTCCTTTTGCGATCGAGGTTTGTAATTAAATCATGCCTAGTGTATCATTACTGGCTCGGAATCAGTGGTTATCGATCCTCTTGGGGGTACCTCGAAAAATAGATTTACTTCAGCATTGCACCGCCTGAAACCCTGATCAAACCTTGGTTTACTCTCAATTAGTGCGAAGATTTTCTCAATAAGTCCAATTGATCGAGCTACCCCTTGAGTAATTGATAACGGGAAAAAGTGAGAGATTTAACCCAGATTACACTGATGGACAAAATTAACAACTCAACTTTGCTGTAACTCATACTACTCAGTCCTCTAGGCTAAGATGATCAAAAAAACGCAAGTTTTTAAATTGATGGGCAAAAAAAGTTTAATTTTAGCCAATAACCAAGGCGTTATGTCTAGGCTACCTCGAAAAATCGAATTTTGAGGGACGGAGCGCCTTGTTAGTTCTTGAAAATAATTCCCTCTTCATCAATGTAGATCAAGGAGATTTCCTCGACCAACACTTTGTTAACAAAATCTTTTATCGAAAATTTGGGTTAAAACCCCGTCCTTTTAGGACGGCTTTAAGCTACAACGGAAAAAGCGATAACCAAGCTAAAAACTGAACCTTGACAACAGATAGTAGGGGGTTTTGTTCAGAAAAGAAGTCAAATTCGGCCCTTTTAACTATTCTTATCCGTTGAATTTGCCATTCTTGAAAATCCAACAAGTCTCGACTACCAATTAGTTTTAACTCCCCAATGTTTTTTCCGTCAGTGAAAGTTATTCTCTTGGAATTTCGATTAAGTTTCCAACCTGACTTTTTAAACTCAACAGAATGAGTACGTTTAGAGTATTTAGGATAT
>NZ_JAQMSY010000207.1:0-23462 GCF_028329095.1 Microcystis sp. CS-574 | reverse complement strand
GTGTGGGGTGTGGGGTGTGGGGAAGTGGGGTTTTATCGATTTTCAGGTGGTCAACTACCTAATTTTCAGGGAAAAAGCCCCGGAATTTTCCCCCCAATCACTCCAATGGTCGGCAATTTTTGAGAGAAAAAAAGTCTAAAAACCTTATCCAACAAGATTTTTAGATTTATTCAGCAAACCCTCACTTAGTCGTCGTCGGGAACCTACCCTAACAAAAAAACCATCTTGGGCAAGATGGTTAAACACAACGAGTATAAACCGACAAACTTGACTTTAGACTGCTTTTTCTGGCCCGGTAGCGACGGGCAGATCCGTGGTACTGTACTCTGTCCAAGAACCTTCGTAAATTCGCACCTTGGGATAACCGAGCAGATGTTTGAGGACAACATACTGTAAAGTCGCTTCCCGTCCGGTACTGCAACTGACAATAATATTATCCGAGGGCTTGATGTTGCGTTGGGCAAGAATCTTCCTGATTTCGTCTAAAGATTTCAATTTATGGGGATTTTTCAGAGATTCATCGGGATTATTCGCTTCCGTAAAAGTCGGCCAGGGTATATTTTTCGCCCCCGGAATATGACCATTTCTCAGCCAGATATCCTGTTTTCCCTGAAAAAGTTCTTCCGGTCTAGGATCGATAAAAACCACATCCGATTTGCCGATCAATTTCTCTACTTCTGCTAAATTTACCCGAATCGAGGGATTATCACGGACAGTAAAGCTCCCTGGTTGATATTTAGGGAATTCTTTCGTTACCTTCTGTTCAGAAGCCTTATAACCCTTAAAACCACCATCTAAGACGGCCACATCTCGGAAACCAGATCGCTCTAATAAATAAGCGACCATGGTTGCCCCCAAGACATCGCGACCATCGGAATAGACTACCACTCGATCGCCATTAGTGATTCCCGCAGCGGCAAAGAGGCTGCCAATTTTATCCTCTTGCCAATATTGAACCGGCAAAAATCCGTTTGGACCACGAAAATTATTATCGGCTATATTCACCGCTTTCGGTAAATGACCGGTGATATATTCCAAAGGATTAATCCGCACATCGAGAATTTTTAACTTCGGATCGTTGAGATTTTGTGCTACCCAAACCGGCGATACAAAGTCTATCTTAGTCTCAGATTTAGACGTGGCCATCAGGGGCGATGACGGTGCTAAGGTAAAGGTTAAAATGCACAGAAGAACTAAAGTGAGAAAAGCAAGGGGACGGCTTTGAAACCGTCCCAGGGAGAGACCCTTCCCTCGTGGCAGTTTTGATTTCATGATTCAGTGTCAGCGACGAATATCAAACGATAATTACTATAGGGCTTTGATTAGCTTTTTCCAAAAATTTAGGTATAACGTGATATTTTTTTTTGGCAGCAAGTCGGTCAACTAATTAGGGTTTGCTAAAAAAGTTTGTTGGTGGGGTTAGGAGTCAGGAGCCAGTAGTCAGGAGCCAGTAGTCAGTAGTCAGGAGGGGAAGTCAGAATAACAGAATAACCTCGCACACTGAGAAGCGTAACCCTTTGCAATCGCCTTCGGAAAGTGCAAGGGTTTTGAGTCCCTCGGATCGATTTATCAACGTTTGTCTTTGGCACTTTTCTTGAAAACAAAAGTCCCTAAACCATTTTCTAGCAAAGCTTTCACTGATATTCAGCCAACCCTAATTATTAATTTCTCCTTATTTTCTGATCGCCTTGGGTGTCTTTAATAACTGTTGCCACCAGAGATGAACTAGGAGGGACCAAGCGAGCGCTAAAAGCCAAGAGGCAAGGATATCACTAGGAAAGTGAACTCCTAAATAAAGACGAGTCCAAGCAATAACCAAGACGAAGGGAATCCCCAGTAAAACTACCCCTAAAAACCAGTGCGTTCTCCAAGATAGGATCAGTAAAGAAACGACTAACAGGGAACTAAATAAAGCATGGCCGCTAGGGAAGGAAAAATCGTGGGGTAAGGGATAAAATAACTCCCAAAACTGTGGGCGATTCCGACGAAAAAGCATCTTGAGGTTATAACTAATAGCCCAACCTCCCGCCATGGTCACAAGGAGATAAGCGAACCCATACCAGTATTTTTTTAGGGCAAAAATCAGCAGTAAAATTGTCAGTATCGGGGCTACTCCCCAATAAGTGCCTAATCCCGTTAGTTTTATGGCCAAAAAATTTAGGTTTAAATTAGCGGTTTGATGAATAGATAGCAGCAGGGATTTTTCCCAAGCAAATCCTTGCGGCTGCTGGCGAATAGCGATCGCTAAATCCGTAAAAGTTAGCGATGTTAACAAGATAACCAAGAAAATTAAGCTATTGTTTAAGTAAGTTTTGGGAATCACGGGGAAAAAGTGGCGATCGAGGATAACAGGGGCATTTCTAAAACCTGAAAATGCAGCAAAGCTAGGATTACTAAAGTATAAACTGTCGAGGAAAGTAATCCATTTCTTAATTCTTTTTGCCAATGGCGTTCTTCTTTCTCTCCACCGATTAATTCTTTCGTTCCGAATTGCATTAGCAGAATTCCCACAAGATTAGATAACCAATAACCAACCATGGCCGCTGGCAGAAAAAAATCGGCGTGTAAGCAAGCAATTAAACGACCGAAACCGTAGGCGATCGGCAGATTAAAAATTAGATCGTTCCACCAACACAGGGGCGATAATAAGTAACCGATCAATACCAAGGTTCCGTTTTTGATTTTGTCAAGTAGATACATCTTTTTTTTAGTTACTAACTATTAGTTTTGTTTTTTTGCCATCAGCTATCTAAGTAAGTAGCTGTTGAAAATTGTCAGATACCCCCCTTATTAAGGGGGGATTAAGGGGGGATCAATTAATCAGAACCACTTACTTAGCTAACGGCTGACGGCCTACTACTAATTAACGCTGAATTTGGTCAAAAATCGCCCCATCAGCGAAGAATTTTTTCTGGATCGCATCCCAGCTACCGATCGCCGTATAGGGGAACAGATTCGACACTTTTGGGTATTGTTTACTAAACTCTTTAGCCACATTAGCATTAACGGGACGGAAACCCACCTTGGCGAATTCCCGCTGCGCTTCCGGAGTAAAGAGAAATTGGGCAAAAGCTGTCGCTACTTCCCGGGTTTTGCGTTTATCAACTATTTTATCCACTACGGCCACGGGCGGATCGATCGAAACATTGACCGGAGGAATAGTATAGGAAAAACCGGTTTCTCCTTTTTGACGGGCCAGAATCACCTCGTTTTCGTAGTTAAGCAGCACATCCCCCTGATCCTGTTTAAAGAAGACATCGCTGGCTTCCCGGGCATCTTTGGGTAGTACAGGCACGTTTTTATAGACATTGCGGACGAAATTGGTCGCTTGTGCTTCATTGCCGCCGGTCCGAGTTACCGATCCCCAGAGAGCCAGAAAATTCCACCGGGCCACCCCAGAGGTTTTCGGGTTGGCAGTAATGACTTTAATCCCCGATTTGGCTAGATCTGGCCAGTTGCGGATTCCTTTGGGATTGCCCTGACGAGTAACTAAAGCTACCACGGAACGAGTGGCGATGGCGTTATTGGGGAGTTCTTTCTGCCAACCGGGGTTAACTAAACCCGCTTTTTGCAAGCGTTCCACGTCGGAACCGATAGCCAAATTTACCACATCTGCATCTAATCCGTCGATAACAGCGCGAGTTTGGGAACCAGAGCCGCCATAACTCTGTTTAATCACCACATCCTGTTTTTTCTCTCTTTTCCATTTGTTGACGAATAGAGGAATGATTTTTGAGTAGGCCGATTGAGTCACCGCGTAGGAAACCAGGGTGATTTCCACGGTTTGTTGTTTAGCTTGCTGTTTATCCGCAGCTGCCAGCAGCTTACTCGATGCCGATAGGGGACTAAAAGTTAGTCCGATTCCCGTTGTGACGACGGCAGCCGTAGCTAGAGAAATAAAGGGTAAGAGGGTTTTCGGTTTTGAGGATCTAGGATCAGGGATCACGATGTCATCGGCTCCTTTGTTTATTTATGGGAGATTGCTAGGTATTTTCTCTGAGATTGTATTTTATATGAAATAAAAAACAATTACAATACATCAGAGAAAAAATTATACTGTTTGGGTTAGATGCAAAGAAATCAAGCCATTAATGGCTTTATTAGCTGAAAAAACTGGAAATATTCGATTTATAGGGCTTAAATGTGCCTTTAAATTTGCCTGAAGCCTCTTTATGCTTGCAGAATAGAGATTTTATCGTTTTTATGGAGAGGAAAGAATTTTTTAGCGATCAAAAACCTCTGCCTAGGTGGCTTCACCGGTGAAGTTAGCGGACTTTAGCAACTATTACCCTAAAATTGAAGCGGTCTAACGACTTCCATCAATGTGCATGGTGCGTTCCCCAAAATCTATTGGTGGAGCAGTAGGACTTGCATTATCGCACTGAGACAGTCCAGTAGGGTGTGTTAGCGTCAGCGTAACGCACGGATTTTGAACATTAGATAAGGTGCGTTACATTTCATTAACGCACCCTACCAGATCGGCGTACTGCTATGCAGTGCCTTCGGCATCGCACTTAGACTGACAGCTTCAATCAATGTGCATGGTGCGTTCTCAAAAATCCTGCATTAGGGAACGCACCCTACAGCGATTGCGATCTATTCAGAAACTTGCCGCATAACGGCTAAGTTATGCCGTGCATCTCACCGATAAGACTGCGATCGCCCTGATTTTTAAGCGTAGCCGACAATATCATGGAATGAATAACCGACCAACCCCCTTGTAATTATCAATATCTACAGCAATTTCGATCAGTCGTTCAGCGCAGCGCTCTCTATACTCAGCTTCACTCAAACGATCGAGATTTCCAATCGTCAACACTGGAAACGATTTCTCTGTGTTCTCTTCTCGCATAACCTGCTCAAGGGAATCATCACCCTTCATATTTCGGTTAGCAGTAAGAATCATCATCTCCTGTTCTTGAGCATAGCGCCAGACTACGCGATCGCTACTTTCCATCGACAATCCAACCTCTCTAAAGGTGACAAATTGGACAGACTGAAACTCAAGCCAACCACGTTTTGCCAATATACCAAGAAAAATAAGCGCATAACCGTCGAGGTTGTAGTCAACTAAGAAAGTCATTGTTTTTGTGCAGCACGTCTGGCTCTCTGCTCCTCAAGCTTTGCCCAAAACGCTTCTTGTCCTGGTTTATGTGGCATTGCTGCAATTCGAGCAAAGCGTTCACGGTTACGATTTTCCCAGTATTGGCGAATTTCTTCCCTATTCTGAAGAACCTCTTGATATTCAACCTCGACCTGAGCTTGGTTTGCCTCAATGTAGGACAAAGCTGCGTCAATTTGCGCGTTCGTGAGGTTAAATGTGTCACGAATCAGTTTAGGAGGATAATCAGCTTTTAGGAGATCGATCACATCATAGAGGGTGATGCGCGTGCCAGCGATCGTCAGTCCTCGCTCTGTACGGATAATTTTCGCTTGTTGGTTTGCCGTCCAGGTCATTCCCTTAGCTCCTTAGAATCCACTTAATGGTCAATGGTTTCACCAGACAAATATTGGTCAATTTTTTCTGACCAATCAGGTTCACCGTTCATTATAGCCCGCCTCTTACGCGACAAAATCAGTGTACTGCTAGGCCGTGCCTTCGTCATCCCACTTAGACTGACAGTTTCAATCAATGTGCATGGTGCGTTCTCAAAAATCTATTGGTGGAACAGCAGGACTTGCATTAGGGAACGCACCCTACGGCGATTGTGATCGCACTATGACAAAGGTTTAATTGTCACTAATCCCCCAGCAAAACCCTGAATATTCAACTCATAGCCATCAAGTAAACCCATACCAACTAATGGATCTGTCTCTGACTCATTGATTTCAATAGATTTGATCTGACCATCCCAGATCACAGTTGCCTCAAATACGTTAAACATACAGAGGCTTCCATCGCCCAAGATTCCCTCTTCTTGCATATACCACGTTAATCCTAGTTTTGTAATGATAGCAGAAGGCAACGTGAGAAATACACTGTAACCAGTGTCAATAACTGCTTTAATCGCTTGCCTCTGGTGATTTTCGCCTAGCACTACGAATTGAATAATTGCTTCTCGGCGCGAATTGACGCTCCCCATCATCATGGCGATACACTGGGGGAACGAAAGCCAAAACGATGGACGGCACGATGTCCAATGCGAATACCAAATATTTGTGCATCAGGAAAACGTATTAACAGTTGTTTAGCAGCTGTTAGGCTGTCGTCAGCCACTTCAAAAGCCCCTGTTTCGATGTCTATTGCTACAATCTTCCCATGATTCCCTTCCTCGATTTGGGAGCGTACCTGAGACTCATAGACTTCGTGTCCACGTCGGGCAAATTCTTCTTTGCTGTAGCGGGGTTGTCGAACTGTCATTGAAGCGACCCTGTGGCAACTTTTGCCCCTCTATCTTAACCTAAACATTGGCAATCTTCCCTAACATTCCTCCACTGGTCCCACAAGAGCGGCACCGCACCTAACCTCACAACTTCAATCAATGTGCATGGTGCGTTCTCAAAAATCCCGCATTAGGAAACGCACCCTACGGCTGAAACAGTCCAGTAGGGTGTGTTAGCGTTAGCGTAACACACGAATTTTGAACATTAGATAAGGTGCGTTACATTTCATTAACACACCCTACAAGAGCGGCGATCATACTCCCCGTTAACGCTCCTTGCGCCTATCTGTTTTGGCTCTGATTGCGTCCTTGTTCCCCGCTTCAGCCTCTAGATTTCCGAGTCCAGTCACTGGGGGCAGGTCGGGAGTCACTGTGTCCCTTACAGGGTAGGTCTTTCACCTACATCCTTTTTGTCAGTTATGCTGTTTTATCAGCACTCTAGGCTATTTATTCCCCTAGAAACGAATCGCACCGTTACACTTCGTTAACGCACCCTACAAGAGCGGCGTGCTGCTACGCAGTGCCTTCGGCATCACACTGGTTCTAGAACATAAAATGTTAATATTTGAATGAAACAACCAAATAGTTATCGAGCAATGATTATGGTTAAACCACAAGCTGAATCCAGCCGTAAAGTACTTCTCTATCCTGGTGAGGATAGTTACTTTGTTGTCGAAGTTCCTAGTTTGCCAGGATGTATTAGCCAGGGAAAAACTCGTGAGGAGGCTCTAGCCAATATTGAAGAGGCAATCGCTCTGTATATCGAAGTTTTACAGGATCGGGGTGAACCTGTTCCCAATGATACGGTTGAGGTAATTCTGGTATGAGTAAATTACGTGTTATCTCAGGCGCAGAATGTGTAAAAGCACTTGAGCAAATAGGCTTTGCCGTAGAGCGTCAGCGTGGAAGTCACATGATTTTAGTACGTGAAGCTCCCAAAACAACAGTCTCGGTACCAGATCATCAAGAACTAGATCGAGGTACTTTACGCGCAATTATTCGGCAAGTCGGCTTGAGCGTTGACGAATTTGTTGAGCTTTTATAAAGCATTTTACTATGGGATTACACTCCCACAGATAATTCAGAATTTTCCGGTTCTAGAGCAACCCATAAAATTGTCGGCATAAACCTGCAAAATATCATCGGTACGTTACACTTCATTAACCCACCCTACCAGATCAGCGTACTGCTACGCAGTGCCTTCGGCATCGCAATCATAACTAACCAATCGGACTATTTACAAAGACAAGTACGAATCATTGTCGGTCTAACGGCTAAGTTGAGCCGCCACGATTAGATTTGAGATTCTTGTGGTTCATCCTGTTTTGGTCGGCTCCAACGACTTGTTAGACCTTGCTTTGGTGGTAAGCTGACTACCTGCCTGCCACTTTCTGCTTGTCTTTTTTGCCAATCTACAAACATTGCATCCAAATCGTAGTTAAAGGATTTAGCGTGTTCTTCTCGAAATTTATGAATTTCATCTAAAATGTCATCTTGCCACATCGTTATAATCTCCTAAAAGTTCGTAAGGAGTACAAATTATGGGTAACTCGTATCCCAAATCAAGACTGAGCTCTGCCAACTTCCTCTGAATTTGAGCGTTGGCAATATGTTTACAGTTCCATGTTAACAAGTAATCTAGCCCGTGGACAGTCGCCGCAGCAATGTGAACCGCATCATCAGAAGCTTTGGCAGGAAGGTTGCTTCGTATAAGAAACAGTGAGGATAAGTTGCGTACAGCTTGATTGAGTTCAACCAAAGGCATTTCATTGACAATTTCTAACCTTTTCAAAGCAATCTCTGTATCTCCCTTAGCGACTTCATCTAAAACAACCTGTGAGATATAGAGAAGAAAATCATTACGGCGATTTTGCCACCAATCCCGTGTCGTTTCGATATTCCCAGCAACAACCAAGTTTTTGGTCGATCTGGCTGTCAGATAACCAATAACGCTGGTTTCAATATAGACGGTTTCCCTCACGGCAATCTAGAAAATCTATCCAACGTCTATCCTACTGCATTTAATCTTGGTTTTGAGGGAGTTGGGTAACAGCCGTCAACCCAACCTACAAGATCAGCGATCGCACTACAGACGCGACGTGGGGCGCTCTCCGGTGCAATAGATGTTAGGCCGGAATGGAAAAGAAAGAGCTTATCTAGACTCTTTTCGCTTCGACATAAAATCAATTAGCTCCTTGACAGCATTATCTGCCATTGCATCAGTTGCTACATCTGCCGCCCTGATCCTTCGTACCTCGACTCCTTCGTGTGTGAGAGGTACTAACCGTTTATCCGCTTCAGCAGGCGTTTCTTTATGGAAAGAATCACCATCAACCTCAACAACAAATGTTAACCCTTTGAAGATTACGACGAAATCAGGTTCTAGCCTCCTGTTATACCCGTTAACGATTCTCACAAAAACGGGAAGGGGAGCCACTGCAAGCTTGGCTCGTTTCATCGCCTCAAAAAGTACAATTTCTGCTTTTGATCGAAATAAAAGCCCGTGATGCTCTTTTGAGGCTATATTGTCGCTCCGCACTCTGCCCTGATTAGTCACGCCCTCGCCTTTGATAAATCGTAAAGCCTCCTCTCGCCAGCCCTCGTTGGCAAAACTGACTTTGGGGGAAATAATAACTTTTTTCAGATCATCTACAGGTGTTGAGATGAAGAAGCTTTTTCCTACGTCGCAAATCGCTTCCTCTGTTTGCACTCTTTCACCGTCAGTAAGCGCCTGAAAAATATGAATAGGCACAGAGATGAACAGTAACCAGAAATCAATGCCCCAATCTGTCTCTGCTAGTTCAAATCTACTATCACCTTCTACGATCATCGTGAGAGCGCGGGCGTCACCGCGAATTTTTAGAGAAGTCGCCAATGATGCGAGAAAATCTTCAATTGGAAATGGGCGTTCAGGCATAACAGTAGAGGACATTTCGTTTGAAAATATTCATCTCACATTCAATGAGACGCTTTGAGAACTAATGAGGCCTAACTATATATTAGGCGGAAATTTTCCGTATATTACGCCAAATACGCATTTTTTTAAGAATCTTGCCGTATATTACGCTTAAATGGAGTGATCGCAAGAAGTTTTCCGTATAATATTACGATAAGCGTGTTATGCCGATTAGCGTACTCTGTGATGAACCCTTCCCCACTGATTTGTTCAAAGTTTTCTCGTTGTGCGACTGTCAGATAAACTTTATCTCGCCTACATCTTCCCATGATTGATGTCCTCAGTTGAGCTTATCTATTGCCCTATTTTAGCTGTGTCAGTCCAGTAGCCTGTGTTAGCGTCAGCGTAACGCACGAATTTTGAACATTAGATAAGGTGCGTTACATTTCATTAACCCACCCTACAAGATCGGCTACAAGATCGGCGATCGCACTTATAGCTCATCAGACTTTAAATCGAATGCTAAATCAACAACCGCACTAAACGGAATCTGAATAGTTTCAGACGGATTATGGATGTTGAACATATTGACATAACCTTGCTGAATTATCTTTTTCCAGCTTATATGCAAAGTAACAACTCTCCCAGGCTTAACCTCAATTTGAATCATATCTTCAAAAGTGCGGTTTTCCTCAAGTGAAATAGAATATTTCTGTCTAAAATTATCTTCTATTTGCTTAGTATAAGTAACATATTTATCCGCTTGAACACTTTTCCCACTCTTCAAAGAATGAGCATTTTCATGTTCCAGCTCATAAGTTTGTCTCCACTGCTTACTAACCTTGATACTTCTGTTTATTGAAGAATCTCGACATGAGGAATTATCTATAATTCTACTTTCATCACCTATCCTTTTTTCAGTTCTCCAGGTTTCAAAAACTTGTGAAATCTGCCACTCATTTTTAACGATGCTAGACTGATAATCCCAAGTATATTCATATGTCTTAAGAGAGCCGAAATTATTCTTTCTTATTGCCATTCCATAGGACTCCTTCATACCTAAAATTAGGGCAAAAAATCCTCCTATTATAGGGATGTTAACTAAAATCGCTGTAAGTATGAACAAAATACCTCTACGTGGCTTTTTTAGTAAAAAATGACCTCCTCCTCCTAAAATTAACAAACTGAATAAAATTGGGAAAAAAGTATTTTTACCTTCAATTTGGGCAATATTTCCGGCATCTCCCGCACCCATAATGAGAACAAATAAGAGTGAAATACCAAACGAATAGAAACCAAGCGCACTTGCAATAAGGAAGATTAACATCCAAAAGCCTTTGGTTCTCTGTCCAACGTAAAATAAGCCTCCTCCTCCAAGAAGAAGTAAGCTCAAAAAGCTTGCAAGGGCTGGCTTTTTCCTTTTTATGATACTTGTTGTCTCCATAATAAATTTTATGTTGTATTTATGACTCGGCGAGGTCTAACTATATATTATGCGGAAATTTTCCGTATATAACTCTAAATACACATTTTTTAAAGAATCTGTCCGCATATTACGCTCAAATGGAGCGATCGCAAGAAGTTTTCCGTATAATATTACGATAAGCTTGTTATGGCGATTAGCGTACTCTGTTATGAACCCTTCCCCACTGATTTGTTCAAAGTTTTCTCGTTGTGCGACTGTCAGATGAACTTTATCTCGCCTACATCTTCCCATGATTGATGTCCTCAGTTTAGCTTATCTATTGCCCTATTTTAGCTGTGTCAGTCCAGTAGGGTGTGTTAGTGTCAGCGTAACGCACGAATTTTGAACATTAGATAAGGTGCGTTCACTTCGTTAACGCACCCTACAAGATATAATCCCTTGAGGTTCAAGGTGAAGAACCTTCAACAACAAAGATGCGACTTGTAGCAGTGCGGTGACGAATCTTCGCCGCAGCTATGCTCTCTGGCGCTTCCTCGAAGGACTGCGCGGCGGCAAAGCTCGGAAACTCAATGATTACGACACGGCCAGTGGGTTGAGGTCCCTCAACTGAGCGAGTTTGCCCAGCGCGGGCCAGATAAGTGCCGCCGAACTTTTCGACAATTGGCGAGATCGCAGCGAGGTAATCTTTGTATCCTACTGGGTCAGTGACCTGGATTTCCGCAATAACGTAGGCGCGTGGTGCCAATGTCCCGTTTCCAGGCTTCGTAGTTGTGCATCCGCTTGCAGCCAGAGCCAACACGATTGTTGCGATTAAAAGCTTCATCTTGCTTCTCCATCCAAGATGCGACGAACTTATCTTGCCGCCTGACTATTAATTCAACCGCTCTCTGCGGTCTAGCACCCTCCCCGATCCTACTATACCACCCGCATCGGTCTAACACCCCCTAAATAAAACTTAATACCACACCGTGCAGTTTAATCACCTCAATTTGGGCATAATTACCACAGAAGGCGGTCTAACATTGCGCTCAAGTGGATTTTACCCTATTTGCCGATGACAGAATCCGAGAAGTCATGCGCCTGTTTACTGACCCGTTTGTGGTACAGTTAGCTATTAGTTTTTCCCGCATCATTGATGGCTGCCCTCCTAATAGTATGGATCGGGAAGAGATCGCCAAAATAGTTTAAAAATCGGCCGAGAATTTCTAGGATAGAAGTAAAGACCATCCTTGCCTACTTTTTCTATGATCCTAGCCGCCGAAACTGGACTAAAAACCGCTACTCTAGACGTAAAAGGCATGAAATGCGCCGGCTGTGTGAGTGCCGTAGAAAGACAACTCAGCCAAAATCAAGGGGTAAAATCGGCCCAAGTTAACCTAATCACGGAAATTGCCGTGATTGAATACCAACCGGATGCGATCGCACCAGAGCAATTAGCCGCAAAATTAACCGCGATTGGATTCCCCACCCAACCGCGCAGCTCATCGACTCCCCTTTCTCAACAAAATCAACGGCTGCAAAACCAACAAAAAGAACGGCAACAACAATTATACCGATTAGCGATCGCTTGTTGTTTACTGGTTTTTTCCCTGATTGGTCACTTACACCACATCGGGGGACCAGAAATCCCCATCTTTCAAAGTATTGCTTTTCACTGGATTTTAGCCACCCTAGCCATTTTATTCCCCGGCCGCGATATTTTCATCGATGGTTGGCGGGGATTACGGCACGGGATGCCAAATATGAACACTCTCGTTAGTTTAGGCACAGGTAGCGCCTATATAGCCAGTTGTTTGGCTCTTATCTTCCCTAATCTCGGTCTAGAGTGCTTTTTTGATGAACCAGTCATGCTGTTAGGTTTTATTCTCCTCGGACGGACTCTAGAAGCGCATTCCCGTCATCGCGCAGCCGCAGACTTAGAAGCGCTTACTTCCCTACAACCGGCAGTGGCTCACCTGATTGGTAGTACAGATGACCGTGTGGGTGTGGCGATTCCGGTGGAACAGCTGCGCGTCGGGGAATGGGTGCGCGTCTTACCCGGGGAAAAAATTCCCGTGGATGGGGAGATTATTCAGGGAAGAACCACGGTAGATGAAGCTTTATTAACGGGGGAATCGCTGCCGGTGGTTAAGGAAATGGGAGATCTAGTCATTGCTGGCAGTTTCAATCTCTCTGGTGCGATCGCTGTGCAAACTCGTCAGGTGGGGACCGATACCACCCTAGCTAAGATTATCGCAGCCGTGGAATCAGCCCAAACTCGCAAGGCCCCGGTGCAGAAGATAGCGGACCGGGTAGCGGGTTATTTTGCCTACGGAGTCATGATAATTGCCCTAATTGTGCTGCTCTTTTGGTATTTTTGGGGAACTAGGCTCTTTCCAGAGGTGTTAGGGTCAACCACAGGACACCACGAGATGATTCAACCCACTTCTCCCCTACTTTTGTCCCTAAAATTAGCGATTTCTGTGCTTGTGGTCGCTTGTCCCTGCGCTCTCGGTTTAGCCACACCGACGGCCCTACTGGTGGGAACCAGTTTAGCAGCCGAACGGGGCATTTTAATTAAAGGGGGTGATGTTTTGGAAACCGTCTCGCAACTGCAAACGGTGGTTTTTGACAAAACGGGAACCCTCAGCCAAGGTCATCCAGAAATTACCGATTGTTTGAGTTTTTCTATCCTTAATTCCCTGGAAATTCAACAATTAGCGGCATTAGTGGAGAGTGGCACTAATCATCCTCTCGCTCGGGCGATTTTAGACGCGGTTACTCCTCCTACTAACCTGACGGGGGAAGATTTTCAAACTGTAGCCGGATTGGGAGTTTCGGCAAGGGTGCAGGGGTCAAAAATTGTTCTGGGAAATCGGCAATGGTTGGCACAGAACGGCATTAAAATTGATGAAACTATCCCCAGTATTCAAGAGCTTTTACAAGCGGGTAAAACGGTGATTTATCTGGGGATGGAAGAACAGTTACTCGGTGCGATCGCTTTTCAGGATCGATTACGTCCCGATGCTCAAACAACCGTTAATCAGTTGCAAAAACTCGGTTTAGAGGTGATTTTACTCAGTGGCGATCGTCAAGAAGTGGTGACAGCGATCGCTAATAGTTTGGGTATTAGCCAATTTTATGCCCAAGTTGCCCCCACCGAAAAATCGGCCTTAATTGCCGACCTACAGACAAAAGAGGGCAAAATCGTGGCTATGGTCGGGGATGGTATCAATGACGCTCCCGCACTAGGACAGGCTAACATCGGTATTGCTCTGGCCGGTGGCACGGAAGTGGCCATGGAAACGGCTGGGATCGTTTTAATTAGCGATCGCCTAGAGGATGTGGTACAATCTCTGCATTTAAGTCTGGCCACATGGCAAAAAATCCGACAAAATCTTTTTTGGGCTTTGGGTTATAATACCTTTGCTATTCCCATTGCCGGTGGTTTATTACTGCCCCGTTGGGGTATAGCTTTCAGTCCGGCCCTAGCAGCAGCTTTGATGGCTTTTAGTTCGGTTATGGTAGTGAGTAATTCCTTGCTTTTACGTCGTCAATTTCCTCCGCTCTCATCGACGAAGGAAAGCGAAAATTAAAGCAATTACCGATTTTTTCTCGATAAATCCATCAAGCACCAAAAAGAGCGACTCTCTTATTCTTTGTGTGATAAGTTTCACTGATACAGGAGCGATCAATCTCTGTGTATTCTGTGTCTTTGTGGTTCGTTACCCAAGAGAGCCAAGATGGTATTTTGTCCCCGTCTTTGTCAGTTGACGGAGACAGGAACAAATCGCATTAAGCGGTAATTCTGGTCAGGGATTGGCCTTGATAATTGTTGGTAATAATCTGGTGAATAGATTCAAAAAATCGCCGACAACGATTATTAGTTCTCAGGGGCAATTCATGATTTTTTACCAATAAATCGATCTGAAGTTCCGAGCTAGTGGGAGGATGAATAAACAATTCCACTTTCACTAACTGGGGAAAGAAAGCATCGTTAGGAACTTCCGATAAAAGCAAGACATCGGTCCGGCGCTTGATGATTTCAAATTCACCCAAACTTAATATATCATCGTATAAAAACCCGGTCTGATGAGGAGAAATCCCGACAAAATAGGAACAGCAATAGCGAGCCATGGCAGGGAAAAGATGATAAATTGGTCAAGGTTAATCGGTCAAAATCAGGCCATTGAACTACTACAAAGAGCGCTTGAAGTCAATTCGATCGCTCCCGCTTACTTATTCGCCGGCGCTAAGGGGATTGGACGCAATCTAGCAGCAAAATGTTTCTGTCAAGACTTGTTAACTAGAGATCGATCTCCGGAAGCAAGAGAATTAATCCTGAAACGCTTTCTTGGTGGCAATCATCCTGATTTACTCTGGATTGAACCCACTTATCAACACCAAGGCAAACTGCTCACCGCAAAAGAAGCACAGGAAAGCAATCTCAAGCGTAAAGCTCCCCCGCAAATCCGCATCGAACAAATTCGCGAGATTACTAACTTTTTAAGTCGTCCTCCCCTGGAATCGGCCCGCTCTGTGGTGGTGATCGAGGAAGCAGACACCATGACAGAATCAGCGGCAAATGCGCTCTTAAAAACGCTTGAGGAACCGGGAAAAGCGACTTTAATCCTGATTGCTCCCAGTACCTCCTCTTTACTACCGACTCTCGTTTCTCGCTGTCAACATATCCCTTTTCAGCGTCTTTCGGAAGAAAATCTCGCTCAAGTCCTCCGCTCTAACGGACAAGCTCGCGTTCTCAATTATCCGGCAATTCTCGGTTTAGCCCAAGGTAGCCCTGGAGAAGCGATCGCAGCTTTAGAGTTTCTCGACAGTCTCCCCCAAGATTTACCGCGATCTTTGAGCAAATTTCCCCTAAAACTTTCCCAAGCACTGGAATTAGCAAAAATTATCGCCCAAACTCTTGACACGGAAACCCAATTATGGTATGTGAGTTATCTTCAGTATGAGGATTGGCAACGACGACGAGAGCGATCGATTTTAGAAATCTTGGAAAAAACCCGCCGGCAGCTGTTAGCCTACGTTCAACCCCGTTTAGTCTGGGAATGCACTTTCTTGGCATTGGCCAAACTATCCACCGCCCAAAAGTCTTAAAATTGTTATATTTATCGATCGAGTGGGGAGAAAGACCATGAAAATCAAATCCTTAGTTTTGCTGATTCTGTTAACCTTGACTACGGTTTTAGGTGCTTGTCAGGGAGGAAAAGAAGCCGAAGAACCGAAAAACGTCCCTACCACGGTGGAATCGCCGCAAACGGACGCAGATGACGATGAAGACGGGGAAAATCGGCAAAAAGACGATGATAATCAACGGGATAAAAAAGACGATGACGATGATGATGATAACTAATTGTAAAAATCAAAAAATTATTGTTAGGGTTAGGAGTCAGGAGCCAGTAGTCGGTCGTCAGGAGAATTAAGAATGAATGATAATCAATTAAATTGTCTATTTACAGATTTTAGGCAATTTAATCCTTATTTTTGCCGCTTTTGAACCCTTAACTAGGGTTTGCGGCAAAAAGTACGGGCGAAGCATTCGGTTAGAAAATCTACGGTTTCACCGATAGGTGATTGCCCGAATGCTTCGCCCCTACAGGACGCAGGCCGATGAAGACGCAAGTTTTTGAACGACGATTCTCTCAAAATCTTGCACCTGTTTCGCGAAAAAAGCCACAAAACTCTTACCTTGCCTACATTTCACATTTATTCAGCAAACCCTAACTAGCATAAAAAAATCGGGTGAGCTTTAACCCACCCGATCGCCTATACATTAAAATCAATCTATAACTGTGGTACAAACTGTTCTTTTTCGGGAACGTAGGCGTATTCAGCCACAATCTGCCGGAATTCTCCCCCATCGATCGTTTCTTTTTCGATCAGCAGGTCCACCACTCGATCGATCACTTCGCGATGATCGCGAATAATTTGCCGAGAAATTTCATGGCAGTGTTCCACGATCGATCGCACCTGATCATCAATGCGAGTAGCGACCTTCTCAGAATACTCGGAACGAGTCATCAAACCGCCACCGAGGAACACTTCACCCCCTTGACTTTCTAGGGACAAAGGACCCAAATCGCTCATCCCGAAACGAGTCACCATCTGGCGGGCCATATCAGAAACTTGCTGTAAATCGCCACCGGCACCGGTAGTCACCTCATCATAGCCGAAGATTTCTTCCTCGGCTGCCCGACCACCTAAAGCACCGGAAATCCGGGCCATTAACTGCGCTTTCGTGGTTAAACCCTGTTCTTCGTTGGGAGTGAACCAAGTTAAACCCTGGGCCTGGCCCCGGGGAATCAGAGTCACTTTCTGGACGGGATCGTGATCTTTTAAGAGCGTACCCACGATCGCATGGCCCACTTCATGGTAAGCGATTAGGCGCTTGCTCTTGCTATCGACTAAAGGAGTGCCTTCCATACCGGCGATAACGCGATCTACCGCGTCATCTATCTCTAGGAGGGTAATGGCATCTTTACGACGACGGGCGGTTAAAATTGCCGCTTCGTTGAGTAAATTGGCTAAATCTGCTCCACTGAACCCCGGAGTGCGACGGGCGATCGCTTCGATGGAAACGTCGTTAGCCAGCTTTTTATTGCGGGCATGAACGTCTAAAATCTCTAAACGACCTTTAAAATCGGGCGCATCGACGGTTACTTGCCGATCAAAACGGCCCGGACGCATGAGAGCGGAATCGAGAACATCGGGGCGGTTAGTGGCGGCAATGATGATAATTCCCGTATTCCCCTCGAAACCGTCCATTTCTGTCAATAATTGGTTTAGGGTTTGTTCCCGTTCATCGTTACCGCCACCGATACCGGCACCCCGTTGACGACCTACTGCGTCAATTTCATCGATAAAGATTAAACAGGGAGCATTTTCCTTGGCTTTTTTGAACAAATCGCGCACGCGAGAAGCACCGACACCGACAAACATTTCCACAAATTCCGAACCAGAAATGCTGAAGAAAGGCACACCCGCTTCACCGGCGATCGCTTTGGCTAACAGGGTTTTACCCGTACCAGGAGGGCCAACTAACAGGACTCCTTTGGGGATTTTGGCACCGACGGCGGTAAATTTCTCCGGTTGTTTGAGGAAAGTGACGACTTCCTGTAATTCTTCCTTCGCTTCATCAATTCCTGCCACATCATCAAAGGTGATGCCGGTTTTTGCTTCCATCTGGAAACGAGCTTTTGATTTGCCAAAACTCATCGCTTGACCGGGGCCGCCTGGCATATTATTAGAACGGCGGAACAGGAAAAAGAGAGCGGCAATCAGCAAAAAGGGGAAAAGTAGATTACCGAGGAATCCCCACCAAGCACCGTCATTCCGCATCGGGTGAGCATCGAAACTAATTTTAGAATCGCGTAAACGGGCGATTAAATCGGGGGAATTGGCAGGTAAATCGACCCGCAGGCGTTGTACTCGGTTTTCTAGTTCTGGATCTAGGGCCTGTACGATCGCGGTTCTGCCACCTTCGTAGAGATCGACGCTGACAACCCTACCACTGTCTAGGTATTCTAGAAAGCGTCCGTAGGTCATGCGGGTAGTGGCGGTGTTATTGCCGATATTACTGGTGGCGGTGGCAAAAGTGCCTTGCCAGAGGAAAAAACCGACCACAAGGGCGGGCAATGTCCACAGTAAAATCGTTTTCCAGGATAGTTTCATGTTTGTTTAGTGGTTCTAGGATAAAGATTTTTGCTTAACTCATTTAGCTGTTTTTGTCAAGGATTTTACGTTATTTTTTCGAGATTAATCCCCGCAGCCAATTAAATCTTAACTAAATGTAACGTAATTCTCATAATTCTGACAAGAATGGTGACGAGAGATTTTGGCTCTCTTGGGTTTGGTGGGTAAAATGTATTCTAAGATACATTCTTCCTAGCGGGGGGGTGGAACGAACCACAAAGACACAAAGGACACCAAGATTGATCGATCCTATATATATAAGTTAAACTTATCACACAGAACCGAGAAGAGCCAGATTTTTGAGTTCATTTGTTCTAACAAGAGTCTCATGGTTTCTGGGATCAGCTGTACTGAATTTAAACTGCCTCAAGGTATATACTATATCTATTGATACGAAAATCATCTCTAAAATCCTAGGATTGTTTCTTTTCCCCATATTTGATAATTTTGCTAGATGTAACCAATTAAAGATAGAGTTAGTATCTCAACAAAATTTTTACCCTGATTTGACCTTTATTCACGAGCCAACAGGAGCTAAGTTTGCTGTGGACAGAGATTACTATTGATGAGGAGAGTGTTTAGTGAAGTTAACGCCACTTGTGCCACCGATTAAGTGTCAAGGAATTAAAACTAAATTGGTGAAAGATATTAAAAATATTGTGTCTGATCTGAGCTTTGGGCGTTGGATAGAACCCTTTTCTGGATCGGGAGTGATGGCTTTTAATATTAATCCGAAAAAGGCTTTACTTGCGGACACAAATACTCATATTATCCAGTTTTATAATAATCTAAAAAATCAAGTTATTACCAGTAAAACTGTTAAGCTTTTTTTGCAAGAAAATGGTAAAGTTCTTAAGGAGCAGGGAGAAAGTTATTATTATCAAGTACGAGAAAGATTTAATCAAGCTCCTAATTCTCTAGATTTTTTATTTCTCAATCGCTCCTGTTTTAATGGCGTGATGAGATTCAATCGGAAGGGACAGTTTAACGTCCCTTACTGTCATAAATCAGAGCGATTTTCTCAAGCATATATTACCAAAATAGTCAATCAAGTTATTGCCCTAGAAAATATTCTTATTAAAACTGATTATGATTTTCAAGTTGCTGACTTTCGAGAGACTTTATCTGATTGGCAAAAAACAGACTTGATCTATCTCGATCCTCCTTATTTAGGGAGACACGCCGATTATTTTAACTCTTGGTCTGAAGAGGATGAAGATTGTTTGGTGACTATTTTAAAGGATATTTCTTGTCGGTTTATTTTGTCCACTTGGCACAGTAATCAGTTTAGGAGCAATCCTTTAATTAAAAAAAATTGGAGTGCTGATAAGTTTTATATCTATACTAAACAGCATTTTTATCATGTGGGTTCCACAGAAAAATTACGTCATCCGATCACCGAAGCACTCATTACTAACTTTAACATTCCCTTGTTGCCAGAGCGAGGAACTGATTTGCAACAACTGTCATTAAGCTGTTCGTAATTTAAATTGCTTGTTGAGACGAGGCAAGAGGCAAGAGGCAACAGTAAAGGGATTGGGGGAGATTCGGCTAATCTTAAGAATAAGCGCTTTAAATGCGTCTTAGCTTATCCCCATCGACAGCAGAAAATGAGGGAGCGAGAACAGTCTAGAAGATGCCTAGTGGCTAATTCTCACTCCTTAGTATTTATCCTTGGCTTTGGCGCAGATGGTCGTTAATTTGGCGTTTACGCTTTTCTTCGGGGGCAGTGCTAGTAATTTCGCCAAAATCTTGACTACTCATGGAAAGATGGGACATTATCTTTCTTTTGCGCTCTTTAGCGGTTAATTCCGGTGAAGGAGTTACTGGAGGCGGCGCTGCCACGGGTTCCGCTACCACCGGAGGAGTTTCCACAATTGGCAGCGGTTTTTTGGGAATATAGTCAGCACCAGTGGTACTTTTGGAGAGATGATCGAGAATGCGCCGTTTGCGATCGTCAGTAGCCATAAAAATCTTTGCCAATCTAGTTTAAAGTTTTGTAACTATCACCTATTGTCAAACATCCCTATCCCCTTGAGAAGTCAAGGGAGACTTTATCTTGAGGGATTGAAGACATATAAAACCTGCGATCGCATTTATCTGGCCGTGGAACTGGGGGTCTTCTCGCCCAAGGTGATAAGATAAAAAACTAAGTCTTTGAAAATATGACAAAGGATTTATCTATCATGACACCCTCTTTAGCTAACTTTCTCTGGAGCCTTGTTTTAGGTGCGGTTATCGTTCTGATCCCTGCCACTATCGGTTTGATTTTCATCAGTCAATACGACAAGATCAAACGCACTTAATTTAATCTAACTCTAAAATGCCTAGACCGATTCCGTCTGGGCATTTTAGCTAATTTTGGAACTGGCAAGAGCGATCGCACCGACTACCCGATATCCCTCTGTGCGTAAAACCTGCACAGCTTCCTCGATCGTGGTTCCTGTGGTATAAATATCGTCAATTAAGAGAATCGGCACTGATTTCGGTAAATTTTTCCCCAGTTGAAAAGCCGCTTGCATCGTCCTTTTTCTTTCCTCGGCTGCCATACTAAACAAGGCTGCCGTGTTCTTAGTCCGAATTAATCCGCGACTAGCCAGATGATAACCGGTTAAACGACAAAAACCTTCGCCAATGACTTCTGCTTGATTAAAACCCCTTTCCTTTAACCTTTCTGGGTGGAGAGGGATAGGAATCACCGTCAAACGTTTATCGGTGAGGGGAGGACGCAGCAGCCAAGTTTCCCCCATGCAACTGCCTAGCAAAGAGCCGAGAGCGGGATGGCGATCATATTTCATTTTAGCGATCGCCTGTTTTAATTTACCTTCATAGCGTCCCCAGATAAACAGGGGAATAGAACTACGCCAGAGAAAAAGCGGGTTATTCTGACGATAGGCCTGTAATTGTCGCCCACAATCACGGCAAAGCTCTCGATCGCTCTGCCGTTGACAAAGAGGACAGGGAGACTTAAGAAATAAAGCGAGAAAAGGTTCGAGCATGGGAAGCAAAAGTTTTAGCTAGATCCTGACTTCCATCGTCAAAAACGGTCAAATAATGGGGATTACTCCGCTCGATCGAAAGACTGATTCCTTGCGCTCCTTCGGACTCTAGATCTTGGAGATAACCCCCCTGATGCTGTTGTGCTTCCTCAAAGGAGGCAAAGGGACCAAAATAGTAGATACAGTGGGGATAAAGGGAGGTAATTTTCAGCCACCAAGGCGTGTTATCGTCAGAAATTTTATTTGTCTGCAAGAAAGATAAAATCATGTTCTGGTATTGATAGGGTACAGGGATTGCAGGAATCAAGGACAGGTTTTTAGGAACTTTGCCCCTATAATTCCGATCTGCTGGCCAAAAAGTCGAGCTTTTGGCCAAAGAGAGTCTTTTTATCGTATTAGATTAACAAGGGGATCGGTCGCCAAATCAAAAGAGATTCTAAAAATTCCCCTCAGCCAAGGGGAAGCGGATCGAGATAGGATAGTAAAAAGTTTTTTTTTAGAAAGCTAGGGAGATAAGATAACTATGAGCCAGATCACAGACACAGATAAGAGTCTTGAGGCGATGAAGAAGTTTGCCGAACAGTACGCTAGAGGTACAAATACCTATTTCTGTAGCGATCTCTCGGTGACAGCGGTAGTAATTGAGGGATTAGCGCGTCATAAGGACGAATTAGGCGCTCCTTTATGTCCCTGTCGTCACTACGAGGACAAAGAAGCGGAGGTAAAAAATACTTTCTGGAATTGTCCCTGTGTACCGATGCGGGAACGGAAAGAATGTCACTGTATGCTGTTTATTACCCCCGATAACGAGTTTGCTGGGGAAGAACAGGTAATTCCCCTCGACTATATCCAAGAAGTCCGCGAATCGATGAAGGGGCATTAGTATAGGGTAATGACAGCCAGCGCTTTTGGGCAAGGAATCGACGAATTTAATCGCCAGCAATTCTATGCTTGTCATGATACCCTAGAGGCTTTGTGGATGGAGTCCGCAGAGCCTGAAAAAACCTTTTATCAAGGCATTTTGCAGATTGCTGTCGCTTGTTACCATCTAGAAAATAATAACTGGCGCGGGGCGGTAATTCTTTTGGGGGAAGGGGTGAGACGTTTACAACACTATCAACCCGATTACGAGGGGATCAACGTGACGCACTTGGTGGGGGAGAGTTTGGATCTATTAAACTTTTTACAGAATCTCGATCCCCAAGCTTTAACGGCAGTGTTAGAAGCGATGAAAAGCAATCAGGAACATCCTCATCCCCACCTCGATCGATCTATCTGTTCCCTGCCGAAAATCCTCAAAATTCATCCCGTTCTCTAAACAGCTAGATTAGTTAGTCAATACAATTACCTCTAAGTAGGTGGGTGTTAAAATTGTCAGCACCCCCCTTATCAAGGGGGGATTAAGGGGGGATCAAGGGGCAATTTATCTTCAATTTAATTGAAACCATTTACTTATAGGTGACATTTTTATGAGAGCAAGATCCGCAAAAATCAGGGGATGGCTAGTTGCCCTCGTTTCTACCAGCTTAATGGTGGGATTGGGCAATTCTCCCCTAGTCAAGGCACAGCAGAATATTGTACCCGGTAATGCCATGACAGTGCGATCGGATATTCAAGAGGCAAACTCAAAAACGGGGGTAATTACTGCGAGGGGTAACGTACAAGTGTTCTATCCTGCCCGTAAAATGCAGGCCACTTCTGCCCAAGCTCAGTATTTTAGCCGCGAACGTCGTTTAGTGATGACGGGTAATGTTTATGTTTTGCAAGAAGGCAACAGTATCCGCGCTGAAACGATGACTTATCTAGTCGATGAGGGTAGATTTATCGCTACTCCCCAAACCAGTCAGCAGGTGGAGTCAATTTATTTAGTCAAAGATAACGAAACTTCCCCCCAACCAGCTGCTTCCCCGACACCCGCACCCATACCTTCCCCTTCCCTCCCCGCTGCCCCAATTATTAACCCGCAGTGATAGTCAGGAGTCAGGAGACAGGAGACAAAAGGCAAAAGGCAAAAGGCAAAAGGCAAAAGGCAGTATTCTCCCCACACCCCACACCCCACACCCCACTTC